>JAUYEE010000353.1 GCA_030691545.1 bacterium
CACCAGGGCACGAGTCCCACGATGGTCCCGGGGGCCAGGACCAGGAAAAGCGCGGATCCCAGGACGGCGAACACGCGCCGCATCCGGCTTGCTTTCGACAACTGGACACCTGCCGCCCTGGCGCTGCCTCGAACGGCCTCGCCGCCAATGCCAAGGCATCGCCATCATTCTACATCCCGCGGCGCCGTCGGGGCCGCACACTCAGGCGGACGCCCGAACCTTCGGCAGCGAGCGGCCTTTCAGGCCGGCCGGAGGGTCGCATCACGCCAGTCATGGGCGTTAGAATAGCGCAATTTCGTAGGATGACTTGAATGGCTGGTGCGATGGAACGGATTCCGCCAGGAGCTCGTGTTTCACGGGGATGGCCATCTCCCAGAAGCCGACTTGCGGACCGCGGCTCAATGTCACCCCCGGCAACCGAACTATGTGGTGACGCGGAAATTCCAGAACGTCGCCCGCTGGCTCCGGGCCGGCTAGGCATCAAGAATTCTGGGGCTGGTGTACAACCGTGTTGTTTAGACGCTTAGAATGTGCTGTAATTCAAGGTTCAAGAGTCGGCTTCAGACGCGCCCCGGTGAGGCCTTCCGTTGGCCGCCTGGGGGGGGGCACATTCATCGGTGATTGGGTGAAGCACACGCTACGGTGCGGCGAAGGAGACCGGAGGCTAAATGGCAACAGTAGTTGGATTCATCAGCGAGAAGGGTGGCGTTGGCAAAACGACCGCATGCTACCACGTCGCGATCGGTCTCCAGTGGTACCACGACAAGCGGGTGCTCGTTGTCGATACTGACTACCAGCGTGGCGGCATCACCTGCCGGTTTCTTCCGGCACTGCTGGAGGACTTCCGCTCCGGCCAAATGAGCGGCACGACGCTCTTTGACAAGTTTCAGCAGCTGTATAGTAATTCGCCATTTTCGCCTGATATCGATATCCTTGGAACGGAGGAGGGGCCTAACCTACTGCCCGCCGATCCCCGTCTGTCTCAGGTCACTGTCGAGAAGATGCCTGCATCAAACAATATCCGAGAGAACAACCGGCGACTGCTGCGACATCTGAGTCTTCTGCGCGATGTGCTCGAGCCACTTGCGAGCGAGTATGACTACATCCTGATCGACTCCCACCCTGAAATATCGGACCTCCTCAGGAGTGTCGTTTATGCCTGCGACTACTGTGTTTCTCCTGTGAAACTGGATCTTCAGTCGACAATCGGGGTCCCGTCGGCTCAACAGGCGATCAACGAGGTGAATGACGACATGGAGATGATCGTCCGCGCAGTTGGCCCGGTGCCGGGCTACATTCAAACTCGCTTCGCGGGCGCCATTGGAATGATGGCACGGGAATGGGGCGGCATCCTGATTTCCAGTATGCGCCCTCAATATCGGCGACTAGCCGCTAGCGGAGGGATTTTTCAGAACTACGTCACCGAGGGGGACGGTCTTCGGCAAGCAGCTGCCCGGCGGTCTCCGATATACAATATAGATGGTCCGAATGCCGAGCGTCAGAAATCTCAGTTTCGGGCCATCACCGAGGAGTTCTTGGTCAGATGTCCATAGAGTCAAAAGATACTCCCACCATTGACCCGCGCGAGTTGGTCCGCTGGCTGGGGCCGCAAGGTGCCAAAGCGGGGCTCCTTCAGAGCAAGCTCGTAACTGTGGAGGTACTGATGGGTCTCGCGAAGTCCATGGGCATTGCTCCCACTAAGTCTGCGTCCCGCCAACACCTCGTGGATGATATCGTCAAGCTCGCAAGTCAGCGCATCGACAAGACCATTGATGAGCTCTATCTGATGAGTAAAGAAGAGCTAATTGCGTACTTCGAACGCCTCGAACCATCATCGGAGGAGCTTCTCGACCTCCTTCGTTCTCTGGAGCTGACCCCCCGGAAAGAGGGCCATCGGGGCCTTGTAGATCTCGCCGCTCGAGAGCTGAGCGAAACAGGTCGATTCCTGCGAATATCAGCCCCCGCCAGCAAGTTCGAACAAAAGTAGCAGATAGGGCATGCCTGTCGGCCTCGGTCCTCAGCCGGAGCTATCAAATCTCTGTGAGGTTGAAAACTCTTCACTTGGGCCCGTTGTCGGTACCCCGGAGTCGTGCCGCTCGCGGTCCCCAAACGAGGTTCTGGGAGATCGAGGCCGAGGCGTCGCTCATCTCCCCCAAGGCGACTTCCGGCTCGGGATGCAGGGGCGATGGCAATCCTGCGCTATGGACCCGCTGGCCAGGTATAGACGACATTCCCCCTAGCGGCTTTCGGTTCCACTTCAACAATTTTCTGGCGGTGCGTATCCGTAATGAAGCTTCTACAGCGGAAATCGGAATTTGCGAAGACGTACTGCCGTCCCTCCATCTCCTGTGAAAACATATTGCATTCAGTGGTCCTGGCCGCGGGCACGCATACAACCGGTGTATGTGACGGATTCAACTTCGTTAGCTGCCGAGCACGGGCGTCCCTGCAAGCTTCGGGTTCGGCCCGTGTTTGAGACATGTCATTACAGATTAGAGCCACGAGGCTAAATCCATCGCGGTCGACCTGGGCCGGTTGGTCACCAGTCCACTGTTCGTAATTTCCGAAGCCATCTTTGCTCATTTTCCTCCACATGAGCAGCGGTTCCCCGTGCGCTTCGATAAGGAACGCTGAATTGTGGGGAAACTTGAGTAGCCCTGCCACGAACGAGACCTTGTAACCCTCGGCGAGTGTTTTGAGAATTCGTTTGGCCTGTTCCTCTTCAAACTTCGGTTCAGCACGACATTGTTGATAATATGGCCGTCCAAGGTTGAAAGCCTCCGGAAGGACAATAAGAGAACCAGCCGCAGTTCCAGCGGTTTCATCTAATGCACACACCAGCTCTTCGATGGGGCAACCATGATTTTTCCCGAGGTGAAAGACACCCAATTT
>JAUYEE010000012.1 GCA_030691545.1 bacterium
ATTGGACAGTTGCTCGAAGATCGGCGTCACCCGCTTGCACGTGGGGCAAAACTGCGTGTAAAACTCCGCCGCGACCGGGATATTTGCCTGAGTGACCTCCGCCTCGAACGTTTCGTCGGTCACTTCAACAACCTGCGGCATAACAAACCTCCTCCCTCATTTCACCCGGCGCAAGATGCTCAGAAACTCGTCAGCATCCTTGAAGCCGGAAAACCGAAGGCTCTCAACGTCCTTTCCGTCGGAGCTGATAAACACAATCGTCGGCGGGCCGAGAATCCGGTATTCCTTCACCAACTCCGGTTCCTTGTCCATGTCAACCTTCAGGGCGTGGAACCGGGAAAGTGCGTCAATGACGCGCGGCTCACTGAACGTTTTTCTGTCGAGAGTCTTGCAGATATCGCACCATTCGGCGTGAAAGTCGAGGACAGTCGGCTGCCGCGAAATGATTGCCTTCTGGACGTCCTCATACGTGGCTTCTCGGAAAGGCGACTCTGATGGAACTCGCTGTCCGCCCATGAAGTCGCCCATCAGCAAATAGGCAGCCCCGAAGATGGCGAGCAATCCTATGAGTCGCTTGGCCCGATCCGCCATCCCACTCTCCTTCGTCAATGCGTCGAATCCACCCAGGAACACAGCGGCGGCAATTAAGATAATCGCCGTCGCGACGTGATATGCCCTCTCGCCGATGACCGAGAAAAGGAAATAGGCGGCGGCCCAGAGCATCACAAACCCGAACAGCTTCTTCACCCACAGCGTCCATTCGCCCGCCTGCGGCAATGCGCTCGTTACAGTCCCCGCGACAATCAGAATAATTCCCATTCCCCACGCCAGCGAGAACAACATGAAAAATCCCACCAGCTTATTTGCCTGCTGCGCGACCAGCACGAGAATCCATGCCAGCGGCGCCGTGATGCAGGGACCCGCAACCAATCCGCTCGCCATGCCAAGCGAGAAAATGGCGAGGAGACGCCTTTTCTGGGACAGCTTCGTTTGCAGCCGCGTGAGCGATTTCGGCTGAATCTGGATCGTGATGACCTCAAACATGCTCAGAGCCAGAAGGACAAAGATTCCTGCGATGGGAACTAACACCCACGGAGACGTCAGCCAGGCTCTCACCTTCGCCCCGCCGCTCGCCACGAGGAGACCGAGGAGTGCATAGACGATTGACAAACCGAGAACATAGACGAGCGACGAAAACATCGCTCCGAGTTTCCCCTTCTGTTTCGTTCCCGCGATGATGGCCGCCGTTACGGGAATCATCGGATACACGCAGGGAGTCAGGCTAATGCCCACCCCTGCGGCGAAGGACATCAGAATCAGCCAGACGACGCCGCGGCTCTTTTTCTCTGGAGGCGCCTCGACCTTCTCCGCCGCCGCGGCGGATGAGGGTTTCTGCGTCGTCTCTCCGGCAACCCCCTTTTCATCCGGCTTGGCTGGTCCCGCCGCTCCCGTGGTCAATTCGAACTTGAAAGGGTAATTCCCCGGCGCATAACAAATCTCGTCGGTGCATCCCTGGTAGCGGAGCTTGCCGGAGAGTGTGATCGGTTCTCCTTCTTTCCCCGTGGACCGCATTTTCGCAACAATTCGGGCCGAACCTTCATAGACCTCAATCATCGCGGTCGGCTCGGGTCCAAACTTGTCCGGTGCCTTCCGTCCCGGGGGAAAGACATTCTCAACGTGCTCCACATTTTGAAGCGTCTCCCAGGCAAGGGAGATTTTGTCTCTATAGAGATGAACACCGGGATCAAGCTGGAAAGTGACGAGGACGTCGAACGCGGAGCCCGCGGCAACGCTCTCCTGCGAAACCGCAACGGAGGGCCTGATCGGGCTGGGCAAGAACTGGGCAAGGCCCGTCGTGGGGAAAAGCGCCACCCACCCGAGCGCCAGAAGAAGCACCGCTCTTATCGTTAGATTTCGATTACACCTTCGCACTTGCCTTTTCTCAAACCCTCGTAAGCGTCGCAATGTCTCTTCTCTGTGGGTCAACGCAACAGCCTCTCTGCTGGTTCCCCCTACCCGACGGGAATTCTGCTCCCCCTTAGCCCTCGAGAAGATTCTTAACTGTCGCTTCTGCTTCATCGGCGCTGTGCCCTATGTATCGAACGTTGCCCTTGCCAATCCTGGCGCCGACTCTGTCCCGGCGGCGCACAGCTCTTCTCCTGGCATCCAGCAACACTGCCCCTCAAGACCTCATGGATTCGCATTGCTGAGGTGCGTCGGGCAACTCTGCACGAACTCCCGAGGTCATGATAGCACCTTGCAATGCCTCGTCAAGCCGGAACAACCCTCCTCCGAGGCAACTGTGAGCGGGAAACCGAGAGCTTTCTGATAAAACCCGGTTGACCTCCCGACAGAGCAAAGGTAGCACATCGTCCAACAATCGGTAGCAAATCTCTCCTTGCCAAGCGCTGCGTCAATTGGTTACTGTGCGTCAGCTCTCGCGCTGCCCCTGGAATTTCGGCGGATGTTCGGGGTGTTTTGCCAACCGAGGAAGTTGCATCGCATTTGACAGGACAGGAGGCGAGCATGTGGAGATGCACTGTTTGCGGATACGTTTACGACCCGAAGGAAGGTGACCCCGAGCATGGCGTCAGCCCAGGGACACCCTTCGAGGATTTGCCGGACGATTGGGTCTGCCCCGAATGCGGCGCCGGTAAGGACCTCTTCGAAAAGCTGGACTGATAGGAATTGCTGCAAGTCCATCCCGTTTGGACCGAAGGTCTCCTTGCTGTGAGCCTTCGCCCGGGCGCTGAAGCGCCAGCGAGGCGCGGAAAGCGCCCGCTCATCACTGATTGCGGCCGCGGTGTCCTCATTCGCGAGAAAGTCAAAAAGCACGGTCTTGTCCGGCAACAAGGGAGAAACACAATGCCTTTTCCGATAAGTCGTGAAGACGCGCTCGCCCTTTTGCGAGGACATGTCCGGAACGACAACCTCATCAAGCACTGTCTTGCGACGGAAGCCATCATGAGGCGTCTTGCGGAGAGGCTGCGCGAAGACGTCGAGAAATGGGGGGCAACCGGCCTTCTCCACGACCTCGATTTCGAAAGCACCAAGGACGCTCCGCCGAGGCACACCACGGAGACCGTCGCCGTTCTCCGCGAAAAAGGCTTGCCCGAGGACGTCCTTCAGGCGATCCGAGAACACAATGCCGAGGCTCTTGGCATCCCTCGCGAATCCCGATTTGGGATCGCCCTCGCTTGCGCGGAAACCATCACCGGATTGATCGTCGCCACCGCTCTGATTTACCCCGACAAGAAGCTGGCCAGTGTGAAGCCAAAGTCCATTCGCAAGCGGATGAGGGAAAGCGCCTTTGCCCGAAACGTCAACCGCGACATCATCTGCGAGTGCGAACGGATGGGCGTTCCCCTCGATGACTTCATCGAACTGAGCCTTTCTGCCATGCAGAGTGTCGCGGCCGAACTTGGGCTTTGAACTGGCGGCGAGGGCCATAAAGGGCGACAAGTCCGCGAAGACCGGCTTCGGTGGAAAACGAGCCGTGCCCGCTGCTGCGACCCTTGCGAGGACCCTGTCCGCGTTGCCCCAGCCGTAGAGCGACTTCAGACCTCCGCCCCGGACGAATCCCGGTTGTCCCTGGAGGTCTCTTACTGGAATAGGAACAACGGCGCCCGGGCCAGAAGGGCACTCTTCCCACCGCATCCCCTCGCAAGCCTCTGATTCCGCTTGCTATGCGGCTGCGGGTCACTTTCTTTTGTTGACACGTGGCACTCTTCATGCTATAGATTCTTCGGTCTTGTGAGAGGGTCTGTTTATACGCGTAACATCATACTGTCCTCTGAATACCGTGGTGCTTGGGGATAAGGCATGGAACTGAGGCTCGATCAAGTTCAAAGCCTGGTACAGAAGCAAGTCATAACGATTATGATGTCGCCGCAGATGCAGCAGGCGATCCGGCTTCTCCAACTGCCTATCCTCGAACTCCACCAGAAAATCGAGGAGGAGCTCGTCCAGAACCCCGTGCTTGAGGAGGTTCCTGTCGAGGAGCCCCCGCCGCAGGAGCCGGGACTCTCCGCTGAGGCCGCCCCTGAACCACCCGCCGAAACCCCCGATGATTCTCATGCCGACGCCCGCGAGGTTGATTTCGAACAAGAATTCAATAAGCTCGCAAAATTAGATGACGAGTGGCGGGATTTCTTCCGGCAGACCGCTGCTTACAGCCGTCGTTCCGAGGAGGAAGAAGAAAAGAGGGCTTTCCTGGAGAGGTCCATCACTCGCGACGAGACTCTCGAAGAGAAGCTCTCCCGGCAGATGATGCTATCCGCAGCGAACGAGGAACAAAAAAAGCTCGGCCTGTTCATTATTGGACACCTTGACGAAAACGGTTTTCTGACCGCTGACATTGACGACCTCACCCGGATGTCCCAAAAAAGCTTCGAGGAGATCGAACAAGTCCTCAAAACCATCCAGACCTTTGAGCCAAACGGAGTCGGGGCGAGAGACCTCCAGGAATGTCTCTTGATTCAGTTGAGAAACCTCGGCAAGACGGACAGTCTTGCCTATCGAATCATTGAAAAGCATTTCTCTGAACTGGCGAAAAAGAGGTTCCCGAAAATTGCCAGAGACCTCAATGTCACCGTCGAAGACATCCAGGAGGCGGTGGAGGAAATCGCCAAGCTGGTGAGACGACCGGGGCGCCTCATCGGCCCGGAGAACACGCAGTACGTTGTTCCGGATATCGCCCTGCGCAGGGAGGATGGGGATTTTGAGATCGTCGTCAACGACGACCGCCTTCCCCATCTCCGAATCAGCGATTTCTATCGCAAAATGATGTCGGACAACAACATAAGCCCCGAAGTTCGCGAGTACATCAAAGAGAAAATCCATGCCGGCCGGTGGTTGATTAAGAACATTCATCAGCGCCAGCAGACTCTCTACAACATCGCACAGGAAATCGTCGGGGTCCAGAAGGGGTTCCTGCTGTCGTCGGGGAGCGGCGGGCTGAGGCCCCTGACCATGCACCAGGTCGCCCAGATCGTCGGGTTGCACGAATCTACGGTCAGCCGCGCCATCGCTAACAAGTACATTGACACGCCAAAAGGAATCTTCCCCCTGAAGTACTTCTTTACCACTGCCATCGAAACTAACGATGGCGGAGAGGTTTCCTCTCGGCAAGTAAAACACACCTTGAAGGAGCTTGCTGACAAGGAAGACCCCCTCAGGCCCCTCAGCGACGAAGCCCTGGTGAAAATGATCAACGATCGCGGAATGAGAATCGCCCGCCGCACCGTCGCCAAGTACCGCAAGGAACTCGGGATTCTCCCCTCCCATCTCAGGAAACAATTCTGATTTTTTAGCAAGCCCGCCCCGCCGCCCATCCGTTTGCCGATGATTCTCCCGTGTCCGCAAATTCGCTTCGAGTGGTGCGAGCTCTGCTCACCTTGGCCCCGTCCTATCTTGGGACATGTTCTCCGTCACACTGCTTCTCCGATAATCAGACGCACCGCGTCAGTTTCTTCTCCCCAGGAGAGTCTCCCTTTGCTATGCTTCGGCTTGTCCAGAACATTGAGGAGCAAACCGGCTGTTGTTGAGCAGCCGAGGCTCGCTCTACTACCCCGATTCTCGTGCCCGACGAGGTCAGGAGCAGGAGACTTGTCCGCACTGCATGGGACATTCGGCTTTCTGTTCTGTTTCGCCCGGGTGACCAGGGGCAGCGTGTCGTCGCCTCCGAAAAACGGAGTCGCGTTTCTTTGAAGGCTGTTTTCTCAAGAAAGGAACGCTTGCTTCCGCCAAAATCGTTAGTGCCCTTCACAGAGGCCCTGAACAATCCGATGCAAATGACATGAAGATTGACGTTGTTTTCACTCCTTCAGACGTAGAGTCGGGGCGCAAGGGCGGGGTCTGTGTTGTCGTGGACGTTCTTCGTGCCACTTCGTCTATGGTGACCGCATTGGAGAACGGCTCGCTGGGCATCTACCCGGCAATGGAAACCGCTGAAGCTCTCTCTCTGGCAAACGGAACGGACGTTCTCGCGTGCGGCGAAAGGAACGGCGTGCGGTTGCCCGGTTTCCACTTGGGCAACTCGCCCCGAGAATTCACCAGGGAAGCCGTTGCCGGCCGACGCCTCGCCATGTCCACGACCAACGGTACGGCGGCCATCCGAGCGGCGATGCCATTCCATCGGACCTTCGTTGGCTGTTTTCTCAACGCCCCGGCAGTCTCCTCCTACCTCGAAGAATCCGGTCAGGACGTCACCATTCTCTGTGCGGGTCGCGAGGGAGCTTTCTCTATCGAAGACACTCTCTGTGCAGGTATGATTGCTTTCGGATTGAATGGACACATGACCGACACCGCAAAGGTCTCTCGGGTGATGTTTGAGGCTCTTCAACATGACATCGAGCGGACCCTCGCGGAGTCGCAACACGGGCGGTTTCTCCGGGAGATCGGGTTCGCGGAGGACATTTCTCACTGCGCGCGGGTGGGAACAACAAATCTAATTCCCGAGGTTTTCTCGACGGGGGATTCGCCCCCGCGAGACCTCATCATTAAGCTGATCGTCAACCGATAGACTTTCAGTGGAGGAAGAGAATGATTGACTTTCGAAGCGATACGGTCACCAAGCCCACACCCGACATGCTTCAGGCGATGATGAAAGCCGAAGTAGGGGACGATGTCATGGGAGAGGACCCCACGGCCAACCTCCTCCAGGAAAAAGTCGCGGCGTTATTGGGGAAGGAGGGCGCTCTCTTTGTCCCTTCCGGGACCATGGCCAACCACGTCTCCATCCGCGCCTGGACGGAACCGGGGGATGAGGTCATCCTCCACAAGCTTTCGCACACGTATCTGTACGAGAGCGCCGCAGCAGCCGCCCTGTGCGGCGTGCAGCTTTCCCTCCGGGAGGGCGACCGCGGAATTCTGAATCCCAACGATGTCGCTGAAGCTGTCCACGACGCGCAGAGGGACCACTTTCCGAGGTCACGGGTGGTCATGGTCGAGAACACTCACAATATCGGCGGCGGGTCCGTTTACCCGGTCGAGGTCGTGAAGGAAATCTCCGAAGTCGCCAAGAAGAAAGGACTTGTCCTCCACATGGACGGGGCGCGTCTGTTCAACGCCTGTGTGGCGTCGGGCGTCGAGCCGCAGGACTATGCTCGGCACGCTGATTCCATCAGCATCTGTTTCTCAAAAGGGCTGGGGGCGCCGGTGGGGTCCGCCGTCGCTGGCAGCAAGGAGTTCATCAAGAGAGCGCATCGCTTCCGCAAAATGTTCGGCGGAGGAATGAGGCAAATCGGTTACCTCGCCGCCGCGGCCATCTATGCCCTCGACCATAACATCGAGAGACTCGCGGAGGACCACGAGAACGCTCGTCTCCTCGCGGAAGCAATCAGCCGCCTGGAATGCTTTCGCCTTGACCTCGACGCCGTGGAAACCAACATGGTTTTCTTTGACGTTGTCGCCAAAGACCTTGATGCCCTGCGGGTCGTTGCGATGCTCCGGCAGGAGGGAGTTCTCATGGGGACAATCACGAATCGTAGAATCCGCGCTGTGACGCACCTCGACGTCTCCCGCGAGGACGTCTTGAAGGCGATCGAGGTTTTTGAGAAGCTTTTCTCGGAGCGGAAGACGTGAACCGGGTCTTGACCCTTGCGCACGGGAGGCACGCGAGGGCGACTATCTTTTCGCCCGGCTGCGGATTTCCTTGAGGTAATGGACGTTTTCGATGACTTTGCCCGTACCGAGCGCCACGGCGATGAGGGGATCGTCTGCCACATGCACTGGCAGTCCCGTTTCCTTCGACAGGAGCTTGTCGAGTCCACGAAGTAACGCCCCTCCTCCGACCATCACAATTCCCCTGTCAACGAGGTCTGCGGACAACTCGGGCGGGCAACGTTCCAGACAGACGCGGACGGACTCGACAATCGTGGACACCGGTTCCGCCAAC
>JAUYEE010000018.1 GCA_030691545.1 bacterium
CACGCCGCACCGATGTCAATAGAAAAAAGCGCCCATAGGACAAAAATTTGTCACCCCGATTTTCCCCAAAATAAAAGCTTCTCGACGACGCCCCTCCTCAAATACCCCGAAAACCGCCCGAAAACTGACAAACATGGGCTAATGCGGCCGCCGACGCGCTCATCATCGCCCTCAAAGACCTGGACTATGTCGTCGGCGAGGCAGCCGGTGAGGCCCTCCGTAAAAACAAGATGGCCGACAGGGCAGTTGACACTCTCCTCGAACAACTTCGGAACGTTCAATCCTCAGTCAGGACATTGGCGGCGAGGGGGTTGGGCTACACCGGCTCGGAGCGTGCACTCGATCCCCTTATCAAGGCAATGGACGACCCGACGCCCGCCGTAGGGCAGGTCGCCGCTGAAGCGCTCGGGAAACTCGGACACAAGGAAGCTATCGAGCCGCTGCGGAAACGTGCGGAAGGACCGGTGATGGACATGCGCGTGGCAGCCGCGAAAGGATTGCTCGCGTTGGGGGAGCCGCTGCCCCTTGAGCCCCTCACCGAGGTGATCAAAAGCACAACCGACCTGAACAACCAGAACTTTCACGAAAGCATTCGCCTGATCCGACTCTCCGGCGGGGAGCGCGCGGCGCCGGCGTTGGTCAGTTGCCTCAAGTTCGACGATCCGTCCCCGAGGAATGCCTACAACATGTTCCTCATCCTCGCGATCGAATATTCGCCTAATGGGCCGAAGTACTACTACAAATTCCATCACGACCCGAATACGGACGGCACACCGGAGCAAATCAAAGAAAACCGCCAGATTCTCGATGCTCTCAAAGCCTGGCTGGCGCAAGCCGAACTGAAATAGTAAGAAAAGTCTCGTCGCCCAACACAGGCTCGTCAGCAAGGCCAACGCAACCAAGACGGTGGCCGCTCTGGCGGCTGAGGAATCGAAAGGAACCGCACGCTTTCGCCCCGTAGGGTTTTCATCCCCTCCCCTTCTCATCATGCTCCGCAGGCGAGCACTCCTGAGGCCCACGAATCCGCGATTTCCCCCTCTGAATCACCGCCGGAAGATAAGTGCAGAAAAATCTGCATTTTTTCCTTGACACGATTTGAAGAAGTGCAGTATATTCTGCATATAAGCTTGAGGAGGTGATGTTATGGCTGAGTTTACAAAAGGCGAATTGGAAGTCATGCGAATCCTGTGGGTGCATGGCGAGATGAAGCCCGCAGGAATCCAGGAGAAGTTTCCCCGAAGAATCAAGAATTCCGCATTGCGATCATATCTCACGATTCTATTGGAAAAAGAGCACGTCTCGCGGCGAAAAGTCGGGAAGGCTTATTTCTACAAGCCGGCAACACACCAGGAGAGCGCCTTCCGCCACACGCTTCGGTCACTGCTGGAAACATTTTGTGGAGGAACAACCGAGGGGCTACTGGTGCACTTGATCAAGTCGGAAAAACTGTCTGAAAAGGAACTTCTTGAGCTGAAAAGGGTTGCAGACGGGGGCGAAAGTTCGCCTAAAGCTGAGGAACGGAGGGAGTGAACATGAACCTGCAATGGCTGAACTGGATGATTGAACTGCCCTTTCTTGCGAGTGTCTTGGTGAAGATGACCTTATTCCTGTCGGTCGCGTGGGTATTGCATTTTGCGCTTCGGCAGGCGAATCCTCGCTGGCGAGTATTGCTCTGGCGCGGCGTCGCTGTTGGCCTGTGCGCGATTCCCGTTCTGGCGGCCACTCTTCCATCGTGGAAGGTCGCGGTGGCCCCGCTTCGACCAAGAGCAGTTGCCCAGCTTTCTCCGTCAGGCAACGCAGTCGAACCGCCGCCTGCACGCGAAGCCCCTCTCCCTTCCTCCTTTCCCTCGTCTTCCTTTTCTCCTTCATTAACTCCTACCCGAACGTATGAGCCAATCGCCTATCCTCAGCCGGCACCGCCCGGAGCGGTTACACCGATAGCAACCTCTGAGAAATCTTCCGATTCCCTTCTGTCCTGGGTGAAACGCCACGTGACATGGGTTTCCGTTGGCGTGTGGGCTGCAGGGGTATTGGCCCTGTCGTTGCGGTTTTTTCTGGGCTGGTCGCGCATACGGCGCACGGTGAAATCCGCAATGGCCGCGCCGGCCGAGATTCAGAACGCCCTCACTGAGATTACCCGCGAAATGAACATTTCCCACGAGGTCCAGCTCCGTCTGTGCGAAAACATTTCCTCGCCGTTCCTGACGGGCTTACGCCGAGCCTATCTTATCCTGCCCAGTCGCATGGCGTCGCCGGGTTACTCTCGCGAACTTCGCGCGATCCTCGCTCACGAACTCTCCCACCTTCGCTCCAGAGACCTTTTCTGGGGATACATTCTTCGCTGGTTGTCCGTGGTGCTTTGGTTTCACCCATTTGTCTGGCGAATCCACCGGGCGCACGCATCGGCCTGCGAACAAGTCAGCGACGCCCTCACGGCGGATTTTCTCGGGGACGCAGCGGCCTATTCCCGAACACTGGCCCGTGTGGTTCTTGACATGGCTCATCGCCCGCCGGCCGTCGGCGGCATCCCCATGGCCCGGCTCTCCGACATCAGCCGCCGTCTCAAAGCTCTCAGGCGGCGCGTGTTCTGGGCTCCTCTGCGACGCACGCCTATCGGGGCGTCGCTCGTGACAGGAATGCTCGCGATTGGGTTACTGAGCGGTGTCCGCCTCGCCTACTCCAGGGGCGGTGAAGACGAGTCGAGTCCGAAAAAGCGCGAGCCAAAAACTGCCGAAGCAACTGCCCAGTCCATAACGGCGACCGAGTCGAAGGCTACAAACAGAGAAGTGGCCGAGGGCCGCGGATTCATCCGAGGCGCCGTCGTGAACGCCGACACGGGCGAGCCAATAGCCGGGGTATACGTCGCCATTGACCATTCTGGAGATGCAGGGGGGACGAATTTAGGGCGATTCCGAGAAGAGGGGATTTATGTCACGACGGAGACGGATCAGGCAGGCCGATTCGTTCTGGACGGCGTCGCGTTTCATGACGCTCATCCTTTCATGGTCACGCATCCGGGATTTGTCCGGCATCAGGAAACGGTCGCCCTTAAGAAAGATAAGCCGGAGTTAGACATTCGAGTGCGTCTGAAACCGGCAGCGACGCTTGTTGCGAAGGTTGTGGATGCCGATGGCAAGCTCCTGGAGGAAGACGCCATCCTTCGTCTGGAAGCCGAGGACGGGCGGCCATTCTTCCCCATGAAAGCGGACTGGCCGGACCTCCCCTATCGCACCGAAACCACAAAAACGGGCGCATTCTCCTTCGGTGAACTCGACACCGGGACATTCAGTATTGAAGCCATGCGGCTCGGCAACATGGAGACAACCTATCACGCAAACATATCAAACATCGCGGTCAAGGCCGGAGAGATGAAGGAAGTGCTGCTCAAGCCCGCAGACCATCGCTCCACCATAAGCATCAAGATCGAGAAGGACCCGCAGGCGTCCCTGGGCGAGAGAAAAGGCGCAGCCGCCTTGCTGCTTACTGCCAAACCCGGTCTTCTGGCGTGGGCCAACAGAAACTTCTACCATCCGGAGGACGAGCGGCTGGGACGGGTGTGGAAAAGCGCCCTCATCATGGCTTCCTTAATGCCGGTCGAGGATGCCGACACGCTGCGCAAGCTTGAAGCCAGGGCGCGCCTCGAGTCACCGTCAGAAGAGGGCAGCGTCAGCTTCTTCCTCGGTTCGCAGGACATGATTTACACCCTCCGCAACTTCCCTCCGGGCGAATATGCGGTTTTCACTTTCGCCATGGGAATGTATGGGGAGTGGAAGTCTCCGGCTGTCTATCTGCGAGGAGGCAAAGCTGTCGCCTCTCCCGGCAAAGAGCAGACCGTTGAAATCCCGTATTTCGAGCCGATAGGCCCGTCCCCGACGAACGCAAGAACCTTCTATACCGTTGTGAATCTGGAAGCCAGAGACTACACTGCAAAGGAAATCTGCGAGCTTCTGACCAAGGAAACGGGGGCGAAGGCAGAGGAAATTGTGCCGGAGCCCACGATCGAATCTGAGCGGGTCGCACTGTCGAGAGCGTCCCTGCCGATATGGGACCTCCTCGAGACGATTTACCTGAAAAGGGGCTGGAGGCTCGAGGCTGACTTCGAAGCGAAGAGAATCGTCTTGCGAGCCAGCGCTCCGAAACCAAGCACCCCGTAGTCTCAATCATGGGCTTTCGAGGATGCGGTAAAGACGTTGGGAGACGGACGAAAGCGGGACCGGAATGCGCGAGCCGTCCTGGTCGGTCCACGAGGTTATGGCGGCGGTTGCCATGACGGTGTCCGCGAGCTGCCACTGAATCAGATCGTTAGAGAATTGCACCTCGTAGGTTTTGCCGGGAATGCTCCCCCAGGTCAGAATCATTCCGGAGGCGTCTTTCGTTATGCTCAGGACCCTATGCTCGTAGGCGCCCATGTCCACAGTCAGGCTCTTCCCGCCGAACACGATACGGGGCGTTCCTGCGAGGTCCGTTTCCGGCAACTCCGGCTCGCCGGACCCCGAATCAATGCACGGCGAGTAAGGCAGAAGCCGAAAATTGCCGTTGGCGGGGTCAACAAATAACGGGTCTTCGACGATGTTGCCTGAGCCCCCTCCATCCCAGCCCTGGACACACGAATAGAGAGGGTCGCTGAACGCAATTTGGCCGCTCTCGCTGCCGACGTTTCCCCAGATGATGCAGTTGCGGATCGCAGCGTAGCACCCGGACATGCCCGGGCCCCGCTCCGCCGAATTGTTGGCGATTGTGTTGTTCCGGATTGTGCCCTCGCAATTACGCAACCCACCGCCGTCTGGAGCGGAATTGCCGATAATCAGGTTGTTTTCGATCGTGCCGTGGAATCTAAAAAGGCCACCGCCCTCCCATCCTGCCGAATTGGCGGTGATGACGCAGTTCCGGATAGTGGCGTGGGTTCCCCAGCCGGAAACTCCGCCTCCACCGTATGAAGCCTTGCCGTTCCTGATGGTGAATCCCGAAAGGACGGTGGTCCAGCCTCCGGTGCCGCCGAAGACGACGACGGGAGCGAGCCGCCTCCCATCTATGATTGTGTTGGCGACAACGTCAGCATTCAACGGGAGGATGCTCCTCAGCACCACATTTTTGTCCCCGAAGAAGATGTTCTCCTCGTAGAGACCGGGATAAACAACGATCTCATCACCCTCGGCGGACCCGTCGAGGGCATCCTGAATCGTCTGGTAGAAGGCTCCGCTGGTCAGGTTCTCGACGAGGTTCTCCGCTTTCACCGTCGGGTCCCATCCATAGCGATATTCCTCGCCGTTGGGAATCTGGTCTCCGTCGGGGTCGAAGTCACCCCCTTGATCGAGGGTCGCGAACCAACGGAATTCCCAGTCGTCGGGCAAGCCATCGGAATCGGTGTCGGCGGACTTGGACACAGCCTGCGACGTGTTTCCGTACGCTCCCATGTCCACCCTACCGCCATTCGGCTCCGGCTCGTTCGAGAAGTCGAAAGAAGGGTCTCCCGCGTCAATGCATGGCGACCAGGTCCTCAAGCGGTAGTCTCCAGCTTCGGCATGAACAAAGTACGGATGAGCGGTGATGTTGCCTTCCCCTGTTCCTGTCCAGTCCTGAATGCAGGAGTATGTTGGTTCGCTGGTGTGGAACATCTGTGGGTCCTGGTCGGCGATGTTGCCCCAGATAATGCAGTTGACTACGGTTGCCTCGCAATCGTGCAGCCCCCCGCCCCAGGAAGAGGAGTTATCGGCGACGGTGCAGTTTCGGATGACGCCGCCGCAATAAGCCAGTCCGCCCCCGTAGCCAGCGGTGTTTCCGTATATAAGGGTGTTCCTGATTATCCCGTCGCAGAACGCGATCCCGCCGCCCTGGTCTGCCGCGTTGCCAGCAATGACGCAATTCCGGATGGTCGCACGGGTAGCGGTGTCTAACGACCCCCCGCAGACTCCTCCCCCATAGAACCCACTCCCATTGCGGATTGTGAAACCGGAGAGGACGCAGCTCTCGTTTTCGGCGCCGGAGAACGTAACCGCCGAGCCGGATATACCTGCGTCAATGACAGTGCCAGCCACAATGCCGGGGTCGGACGGGTCCGTGCTTCTGAGGATGACGCTCTTCCCAAAAAAGTTGATGTTCTCGTTATAGACTCCGGTATGAACGATAATCTCGTCTCCGTCCGTGGACTCGCAAATCGCAGATCGGATGGTCTCGTAGCGCAAGTCTTTGGACACGTTCTCGGCGAGCGTCACCGAAGCCATCTTCGGACTCCACCCGTAACGGTAATCCATGAGATTGAGAATGCGGTCGCCGTCCGGGTCGGATGCCGCGTCAAGTCCGAGATTCCCGAACCAATGCAGTTCCCAATCATCCGGCAGACCGTCCGAATCCGTATCCGGGGACTTGGAAGTGGCTTCCGGCGTGTTTCCGTAAGCCCCCATGTCAATTCTTCCGCCGTTGGGCTGAGGCTCGTCCCAGAAGTAGGAAGAGGGGTCGCCCGAATCAATGCATGGCGACCACGATAGCAGGTGGAAATCCCCGTTCTCGGGGTCAACGAAATACGGGTTCAGATTGATGTTTCCTTCGCCGCCCCCGACCCAGTTCTGGACGCACGAGTAAGTCGGCTCGCTCGATCCGGAGAGCTGCGGTAGGTTCGTGGGAGCATTTCCCCAGATGATGCAGTTCCGGATTGTGCCGGTGCAATAGGACAGACCGCCGCTCCAGCCTCGGTTGAACACAATTGTATTGTTCACGATCGTGCCGTTGCAGTCGGATAGCCCACCCCCGGCGCCATCGCTCGAGTTGCCGATGATGAGGTTGTTTTCGATGGAGCCGTTGCATTCACTCAGCCCGCCGGCGCCGTGACATCGGGACTTATTGCCGGAGATTACGTTGTTGCGGATTGTCCCGTTGCAGCCCTCCAGTCCTCCGCCCCGCGACTCGTCCTGTTCGGTCCAGTTCTTGGTAATCAGGTTGTTCTGGATGATGCCGGGACAACCGTACAGGCCGCCGCCCCCGCCATGACCAAAGTTCCCTGAGATGACATTATCTCCAATCAAGCCGCCGCAACCTGACAGCCCACCGCCTATGGTCGCGGAGTTGTCGGAAATTGTGTTGTTTACAATCGCGCCGTCGCAATACGCAAGGCCGCCCCCTCCCCCGGCCCGATTGGCAGTAATCGTGTTGTTCAGGATGGCGCCGTCACAGAAAGCAATCCCCCCGCCTTCGCTCGCGTCGTTATCGGTGAGGATGTTGTTCTCAACCGTTGCCTGCGTATGGTTCGTTCTTGTGCCGCCGCAGATTCCACCGCCCGCTGCCGGCCAGCTCCCGCCATAGCCCTTGCGGATAGTGAAGCCTGAGAGGAGACAGTTCCCATTTTCCGTGCCGGAAAAGGTGACCACGGAACCGGCTTCGTTTCCGTCAATAATCGTGCTGGCGACGATCCCAACATCCCATGGGTCCGTGCTCCTCAGAACAACGTTCTTGCCGAAGAAGTGGATGTTCTCGACGTAGGTCCCCTCCGCGACAACGACTGCGTCACCATCGGACGCGGCGTCAATCCCCTCTTGAATCCTCTTGAACGCGGTTTGCCATGAACTCCCATCGCCGGACGTGGACACCCCCGCGTCAACGTACCATGTTGCCCCCCAAGCCGGTTGGCTTAAAAACACAGAAAGTGCGCAGGCCACTATCGCTATCGCTTTCGCCATTTTGCCGCCCTCCTGATATTTGTCGCTTCCAAAATGAGCCTTGAGACTTACGAAAAAGCCTGTGCCGACTCCACGCCAGGGAAATTCCCAACACGCTAACGAACGGGTGTGGCTACGTTTCAGTGGTTCATGCTGGCACCCCTCCCCCCGAGGCGCATCTCTCGGCCCCTCCGATGAGGTGGCATGGGCATGTTGGCCATGATTCACGGGCTGGAAGCCCGTGCCACTTCCGCGGCTTCACGCCCAATCTCTCCGTGCCGGGCTTTAGCCGGCACCTTCGCTTTAGCCACGGGCTTCAGCCCGTGGAACACCGATGCGGCGGGTATCTGCTGAGCAGGCTTCAGCCTGGCTTCTCGATAAAGGGATTCATCCGTACCCCTCATACGTAGCCACACCCTAACGAACGTTACCAATCAACATAGCACACAATTAGGGATTTTCAAGGGCGCGGTAGAAGCGGCGGGCGACGAGGGATGGTGGGACGCCTGTCTTTGAGCCATCGTCAATCCATGACGTGGTCGTCTCGCCGCGGGACGGGAAGTTCTGCACGGCGAGATGCCAGGTCAGAGTATCCTCGGAGTGGAAAACCGAATAGCTCTTGTCGCTCTGGGAGTTCCAGGTCAGAATTGTCTCCCCCCAGCAGCGGGGACGTCATGCTCCCCCTTCTCATCTCGATGCCCTCCCTTGTTGCGCCCCGTCATTCCGTCCACGCGATACGGAAAAACCGCGTCTTCGCCGCGGCGCTTACGTCCAGCCAACGTGTCCACGGTTCCTCTGCCTTGATCTCTCCGACTTTCTCCCAGACCCCGTTCACCAGGTCCAAGCACGACCACACCGTGTATTCGTCCCCCGGCTGGCTCGTCCAAGTAAGCTCAACCTCACCTTCGCTGGTTCTGCTCATCCTCGTGATGCTTGAACGGAAATACTCGTAAGCCCCCATGTCAACCGTCAGAGAGCGGACAGCCTGACAGACCCGCGCGTTCCCTGCCAGGTCCGTCGCCTCCCACATCCAGTCGTCGGTGTACCCTGCGTCAATACAGGGCGAATCTGCCAGAAGGCGATAGTCGTTATCCTGGAAGGTCTGAACGTCGTCATCCGCCCCGTCGGGATCACTGAACAACGGGTCAGCGCATATATTTCCCTCGCCGCCCTCCGACCTGTTCTCGATGCAGGAATAGAGCGGCGCCGTCGCCCCGGACAGTTGGGGGTCGGCACCCGCTGTGTTTTGCCAGATAATGCAGTTGAGAATCGCTCCCTGGCAATCGGCGAGCCCCCCGCCGGCGGTGTTCGCGCTATTCCAGACGATGGTATTATTGATCACATCCTCGCAGTCGTACAGCCCGCCGCCGGCGCCTTGGGCGGAGTTGCCGCAGACGACATTACTGTGAATCGTCCCGCGGCAGGCGAACAATCCCGCGCCATGCAATCCCGACGTATTCTGGCAAACGGTGTTGCCCTCGATGGTCCCTTCACAATAAGCCAAGCCGCCCCCTTTTGTCGTCGCCGAGTTGCCGCTGATGACATTGCCGAGGATTTTCTCCGCACACATGTAGAGTCCGCCGCCCTCCTCGGCCGAGTTGTCCGTGATGACATTGTCGCGGACCAGCGGAGTGCAACCGAGCGCCACCTCAGCCTCGGCAACTACACCTTCCCCTCCCGCCTCGTACGGCAAGGGGCAGCGGGAGTAGGCCACTCCGCCGCCATAGGTTGCGGTGTTCCGGGAAATCGTGTTTCTCTCAATTATTTCGCACGAATATAAGCCCCCGCCACATTCGGCGGAGTTACCTTCAATTATCTTGTCGCGGATGGGCACCCAGCACAACGCCAAGCCGCCTCCGTTCTGCTCCGCCCGGTTTTCGGAGATGGTGTTGCCGAGAATGGGTCCTCCGCATCTGTAGAGCCCACCTCCGAACCCAGCCGTGTTCCCATTGATTTCGTTGTTCTCAATAGTGACATTGCCGTAACATTCAGATAATCCTCCACCACCTGCAGCGGCGGAGTTGCCACTCACAACGTTATTGCGTACGATTCCACCACAACGGGCTAATCCCCCGCCCCCTTCGCGGGCCGAGTTCAGTCTGACGGTGTTGTTCTCAATCGTTCCGTTGCAGGCAAGCAGTCCCCCGCCATTTCCGTCGGTCGAGTTGCCCCGAATATCATTGGCTTCTATGATTCCGTCGCAGTGGGAAAGCCCTCCACCCGAAGCCGATTCTTGGGGCTCAGGGTTTGAGGCGGAATTCTCCCGTATCACGTTGTTCCGTATTTTGCCGTCGCAGTCACTGACCGCCCCGCCATTTCCGTATGTCCAGTTGTACGTTATCGTATTGTTCTGTATGGGGCCGCTACAATCCGCAAGCCCGCCGCCACCGCGGGTGCCGAGATTTCCAGAAATCGTGTTGCCATCTATCGCGCCATTGCACTGGAATAGTCCGCCGCCCCAGTCCGCTGTATTTCCCTGGATCGTGTTGTCGCGGATCGTACCATGGCAAAAGGCCAAGCCTCCGCCACCTCCTTCAGTCGTGTTGTCGCGGATGATGCTGCTGCGAATCGTCGCGTGAGTTTCTTTATCCCCTGTGCCGCCGCAGATTCCGGCCCCGTAGTAAGCGTATCCGTTGCGAATCGTGAATCCGGCCAGAGTGCACGATTCGCTCTCGTCTCCTGTGCCGGAGAAGGTGACGACGGAACCGGATTGGTTGCCGTCAATGATGGTATTGGCGACGACGGCGGAATCCAGGGGATCGGTGCTGGTGAGGGAGATGTTCTTGCTGTGGAAGTGGATGTTTTCGAGATAGACCCCTTCCGCAACGATAACCACGTCCCCATTGGAGGCAGCATCTATCCCCTCCTGAATCGTCCTGAACGCGGTCTCCCAGGAACTCCCCTCGCCAGACATTTGCACGGAGCCATCCACGTACCAGGTTGCTGGAAGGCTGGCTGCCGTGCGGCTCATGAGCGCGACCATCGAAAGGACAACAAGGAAGGCTCGGTTGGACATGACGACCACCCCCTCATTGGCGGTTTGACGAATGCTGGATTATCGCATTTCCCCATATAGGAAGAACCTCATACCCTGAAGCATCGCTACCAAATCTATCACCGCCGACGTACCCAGGCAACCCCTTTTCTCGCTGACCTCCTCAGAAACTCCATCTTTCTCCAACCCCTCCGACCGCGTCCGCCGGCGTAACGGCTGTTGACAAAACAGCGACATTCCTGTATAATCCTGTCAAAAAGACGAAGCCGCGCCGGATCCGTTCATCCGGTTCGAGGACACCAAAATGCTTTCAACATGCCCGTTTCCTCGGCATCCAGTGTTATCCTTCTCGTCATTCGATTTCCTCTTCTTCTCCTGGACTCCCCAAAGCGACCTTCCAGCGGCCCGACCTGGGCCTTTTCACCAAACCGGGAATCATACAGTATCTCCCTCCCAGAACGCATTTTACATAGAAAGCGACCCGTTCCAAAAGGCCCACAAAGGCCCAGTTTTTGACCCGTTCTTATTTTTTCATACGCCTGTCCACGGCATCCATTTCCAAGCCCGAAAACAAACGCTCTCGCCGCGAGCGCGGCCTGGGGTGAACGTGTGCAACTCGGCACGCGGCCACGGGCAGGCTTGGCGAGGGGAAAATGCAAGCCTAATAGGAGCATTTCTATCGTCTCCGGGTGGACGCAAGTTCATAACGGACCGCGGTCAGTGCCTGCCCCGAAACCGGGTCATCGCGTTGTGTTGCGAAATTTTGTTGACAATGGGGGTCAACTTCCCTATGCTAACCACTTTGCTCGCTTGTCCAGCATCACAAAA
Organism: bacterium; assembly: GCA_030691545.1. Taxonomy (GTDB): domain Bacteria; phylum Auribacterota; class JABMQX01; order JABMQX01; family JABMQX01; genus JAUYEE01. The sequence continues at coordinate 11,473 of JAUYEE010000018.1, forward strand.
GTTGAACACACGAGATGAAAACTTATTCTGCCAAACAACACGAAATCGCGCGACAATGGTACGTCGTGGACGCGAAGGATCGGATTCTCGGCCGCATGGCCACGAGAATCGCGGATGTTTTGCGGGGCAAGCATAAGCCCTGCTACACTCCCAACGTGGACACCGGCGATTTCGTTGTGGTCGTGAACGCCGAAAAGGTCACCCTCACCGGCAAGAAACCACAACAGAAGATTTATCAGAGATACTCCGGCTACCCCGGTGGGTTGAAGAAGATCAAGTTCGCGGATATGCAGAAAAAATTTCCGGAGCGCATCGTCCGGCTGGCGGTGCAGAGGATGGTCCCCAACAACCGCCTGGGTCGGAAAATGATGCAAAAGCTGAAAATCTACAGCGGGCCGAATCACCCTCACGAGGCTCAAAAGCCGGAGGCTCTATCGCTCGCCTAACGGTTGCTCCCCCCGGAGCATCTCGCAGAAGCGGAGTTGGAACACGTTATGGCTGAAGAGATAAAAACTGAAGAAACAAAAACTGAAGAGACCCAAGCGGACGAGACGAAGGTCCAGCGGGCTACCGGCAAAAGAAAAACCGCCGTGGCCGCTGTGCGTCTCGTGCAGGGAAAGGGCGAATTCGTCGTCAACGGAAAGACCCTGGAGGAGTACTTCGGCTCGGGCCCCCTTCCGCTTGTTGTCAAGCAGCCCCTCGCGGCCGTTGACCGTCTCACAAAATACAACGTGTACGCAAACGTCACGGGAGGAGGGATTTCTGGACAGGCCGGAGCCCTGCGCCACGGCATTTCCAAGGCGCTGGTGGCACTCGAGGAAGACCTCCGACAACAGTTAAAGCGTTTGGGTTTCCTGACCCGCGACCCCCGCATGAAGGAGAGAAAGAAGTATGGCCAGCGGGGCGCCAGGGCCAGGTTCCAGTTCTCCAAGAGGTGAGGTGTTGCTGCTTTTGGATGGTTGAAAGTAAACAATCCTGAAAAGTTGACGAGCAGAGGTGGCAACACTTCTGCTCTTTTCTTTTTGGCAAAGGTTCTTCCGGGAATGATGAGCTGCATCCGTCGCCTGAAGATTGACATTACTCCCTGCAATTTCTTACAGTACGAAAGCCGACGCCAGGCGTATCCGAGAGCTTCGCCGCCGATTCCACCTCAACCGGTGCACTTTGAATCGGGCGAAAGGTTTCAGGTAGGACTACTCGGTTTCTGGCACAAAGTTATGCCGTAACTGCGGGGTATTTAACCCCATGTATGAGTTGAACGTAAGATGACACAACTGACTGAACAGAAATGGGAAACGAAAATTAACGTCGCCATCCTTGGAGCCACCGGGTACACGGGAGAGGAGGCACTTCGCATCCTTCTCAATCACCCTCATGTCCGGGTCACGCGACTGTTTTCTTTGGAGTTTGTTGGAACTCTAGTCTCCCAGGCATTTCCGCGGTTCAGCAAAAGCTCCGAACTTGTGATAGAAGAGTACAAGCCCGGCGTCTCTCTAAGGGATTGCGATGCGGTCATCGCCTGCCTGCCGCATAAAGCCTCCATGGCGATTCTCGCTCCCCTCGTGGAGACAGGGATAAAGGTCATTGACTTGAGCGCCGACTTCCGGTTCGCAAGCCGGCATACTTACACGGCGGCTTACGGAGTTGAGCACCAGTACCCGGAGCTTCTTGAGAAAGCGGTTTATGGGCTTCCGGAGTTGTATCGCGCCCAGTTGCGGGATTGCCCCCTCGTGGCGGCGCCTGGGTGTTACCCAACCTCCGCGATTCTCGGGGCAGCCCCTCTTTTGAAGAACCATCTCGTTCGCCCGTCCGGGATCGTCATTGACTCCAAGTCCGGCGTCACCGGTGCGGGGAGATCGCCCTCGAGCCGATGCCATTTCCCCGAGTGCAACGAGAGCGTTTCGCCTTACGGCATCGGCAAGCACCGCCACCAGCCGGAAATCGAGGAGCAGCTTTCGCGGCTGTACGCCTGCCCGCGTTCGCGCGCAAGCCTGGTGGTCGGCCAGGCGGACCCTGCGCGCTCCGTGCTGGTGCCGGCCGGAACGGCCAGGGGCGGAGAGGTGAAGGTCACGTTCGCGCCGCATCTTGTGCCGATGAGTCGCGGCATCCTCTCGACGATGTATCTCGACCCGGATGGGGACGTTAGTCTCGAGGCGGTTCGCTCCGCCTACGAGGAAATGTATGCGGGGGAGCCTTTCGTGACGGTCCTGCCGCCCGGTTCCTATCCGGCGACCTCGGACGTGACATTCACGAATTCCTGCCACATCGGCATCACAAAGACCCGTGAAGGCAAGATCGTTGTTGCCAGCGCCATAGATAATCTTCAGAAAGGCGCCAGCGGCCAGGCGGTTCAGTGCCTGAATGTGGTGTTCGGCTTCGACGAGACGGAGGGATTGACTCAGGCATGAAACGGATACGAGGCGGAGTCGCGGCCCCGCGGGGCTTTGTCGCGGCAGGCGTAACCTGTGGAATCAAGGCAGCCGCCAAGGATTTGGCTATCCTGGCTTCCGAGAAGCCGTGCGTCGTTGCGGGCGTTTTCACGACCAACGATGTCAAAGCCGCGCCGGTTCAGGTTACGCGGGCTCGTATTCTCCGGCACGGCACGGCGCAGGCCGTCGTCATCAACAGCGGCAACGCGAACTGCTGCACCGGCAAGCGCGGTCTGGGCGACGCCGGGCGAATGGCTGAGCTCTGCGCAAAACAGCTCGGGGTTTCGCACCAGGAGGTGCTCGTCGCCTCGACGGGTCCCATCGGGAAGTTTCTCCCTATGGCAAAGGTTGAGAAAGGGATAGCAGCCGCCGCGACAGAACTGCGCAAACGAGGCGCTGCCGACGCAGCGGAAGCCATCCTTACGACCGACACGGTAACGAAGCAGATTGCCATCACCGAGACGGTCGCCGGGACGGAAATCCGCATCGGAGCCATGGCCAAAGGAGCGGGAATGATTGAACCTAACATGGCCACAATGCTGGCATTCATCACGACCGACGCGGTCATTACTGCTGACGCTCTCCGCGCCTCCCTGAAGCACGCGGTAGATGGCTCCTTCAACCGGATCACGGTGGACGGCGACCGCAGCACGAATGACATGGTCATTGTCCTTGCCAACGGGCTTGCCGGAAACAAGGAGGTCTGGCGAGGCGACGACCTTGAACGGTTTCAGAAAGCTCTCGGGTTCGTTTGTTGCGAACTTGCGAAGATGATTGTGAGAGACGGCGAGGGGGCGACGAAGTTCGTCCACGTAACGGTCAAGGGCGCGCCTTCGGCTCGCCAGGCGGAGGTCGCTGCGAGAGCCGTCGCGAATTCCAGCCTCGTTAAGACCGCCCTTCATGGGGCAAGCCCGAACTGGGGGCGAATCATGGCGGCTCTGGGATATTCGGGCGCGAAAATCAACCCGAATCGCGTTGACATCTATCTCGGCGGGATTAAGGTCGCTGCCCGCGGGCAGCCCGCAGATTGCGACCCCGCCCGCAGCGGGGTCGCCAAGGCGCTCAAGCGGAAAGAGATACAGGTACTCGTGGACCTGAATTCCGGAGAATTTGAACGAACGGTCTGGACCTGCGACTTCTCCGCGGAGTACGTGGCAATCAACGTTTAGGTGCGAGATGGAAGAATACATTCGAAAAGCTGCTGTGCTCATCGAGGCGCTGCCGTACATCCAGGCGTTCAAGGGCAAGATCGTCCTTCTGAAACTCGGCGGAAGCCTTCTTTCTAACGAAGAGCAGCTCAACGGCACGTTGAAAGACGTGGTGTTCATGCACAGCGTCGGCATTCAGCCGGTGGTGGTCCATGGCGGCGGAGCCCGCATCAGCGAGAATATGAAAAAGGCGGGTCTCGAACCCCAGTTCGTGGCCGGTTACCGCGTCACTGACGAGAAAGCGATTCGGATCGTCGAGCAGACGCTCCTCCGAGAGATTAACACGGACATCGTTTGCCGGATCGAGGAGTTCGGAGCGAGGGCAAAAGGATGCTCAGGGAAAGACGGGAAAATGTTGCGGGTTGAGAAGCTCTGTCCGGTCGTGCGGGAGAACCCGAACACTCCGGGCAAGCCTGTTGACATCGGCTGCGTCGGCAGAATTGTCGAGGTCAACCCCGCGCCGGTGCAAGCGATTCTGACGGAAGGAAAGTTGCCCGTCATCGCAACTCTCGGTATCGGCGACGACAACCGCGTGTACAATGTCAACGCCGACGAGTCCGCCGCGAAGATTGCCGAAGCCCTGAAGGCGGAGAAGCTGGTTTTCCTGACCAATGTGCGAGGGCTTCTGCGTGACCCCAGCGACGAGGATTCGCTCCTCCCCTCGCTGGACGCGGATATTGTCGAAAGGCTTCTCCAGGAGAAGGTCATTACCGGCGGCATGCTGCCAAAGGTCCAGGCCGCACTGGAGGCGGTCAAGAACGGCGTCCACAAGACGCACATCATTGACGGGCGGCTGCCGCACTCGCTCCTCTTGGAGATTTTCACCGACAAGGGAATCGGGACGCAGATTGTCCAGTAACCATTAGGCGAACGTGCCGAAGTCGAGGCTGCGAATGAACTGGTTTAGTGCACAGATTTCTCAGGAGAAACTCGCTGCTATCGCGAGAGAGATTGACGAGCGAATTCGCGCGCGGGAGAAGGAATTCGGCGACGTTCAGGCAGCCGAGCGGCGGGCTATCGGCGACCTCCTCGATTACCGGCGTGCTTTCGTCGAGGATATCTCGTACGACCGTTACCTTGCCCGGAAGTTCGTGAAGATGTTCCCGGAACCGGACGCAGCCGCGGGCGAGCCACCGCCGCGCTTGCCGGTGCGGCTTTATCAGAAGGTCGTCCGGCGTCTCCTGCGCCAGCAGCTCGTTTTCAACCAGTCCATCCTCGGATTCCTCGAGGAAACGGCGGAACGCCTGTCCCAACTCGAGAAGAAGCTGGAGGAACTGAAGTCGTCGTCGCCGCCCCCAGAGAAGGAATCTCCGCCAGAGCGCACATCAGGGGGAGAAGAGACGTGATGCAAGTTCATCAGTTTCTCCCAGTTCTTGACCGGGGAGACGCCATCGGCAATCACGCTCTGGCGCTGCGCAATCTCCTGCGCCGCAATGGATTTGCCTCGGAGATTTACGTCTGGCGAGCCGGCAAGGGCATGAAAGGCGAGTGCTTGCCTTACGGAAGACACCGCGAGGTTAGCTCGCCGGAGAACGTAGCGGTTCTCCATTTCTCGATTGGTTCGCCGCTTTCGGGCTACGTGAGAAGTCTGCCCGACAAGAAGGTCATGATTTACCACAATATTACTCCCGAAAAGTACTTCGTCGGGATCAGCGAGCATGTTTACCACGTGGCCAAAGCGGGCCGCAAGGAGCTGGCGTCTCTGGCGGGCTGTATGGACTTGTGCTTCTGCGACTCGGAATTCAACCGCAGAGACCTCACGGCGCTGGGTTATGAAAACGTCCACGTCGTTCCGTTACTGATGGATTTCTCTCTTTTGGACGTTCCGGCGGATGGGGGCATCCAGAACAAGTACGGCGATGGCTGGAAAAACCTCATCTTTGTCGGGAGAGTGGCTCCCAACAAGAAACAGGAGGACGTCATCCGAGTCTTCTATTATTACAAGAAGTATATTAACTCACGCAGCCGGTTGTTCGTCGTGGGGACACCTCGGCAGACGCCGCGATACCAGGTCATTTTAGAAAACCTCGTTGAACGTCTCGGTCTCACGGATGTCGTCTTCGCGGGTTCCGTCACTCAGGCGGAGCTTGTCGCCTATTACAAGATAGCCCATGCGTTTGTTTGCATGAGCGAGCACGAAGGTTTTGGCGTTCCGCTGGTGGAGGCGATGTATTACAGAGTCCCGATCATCGCGTACGACGCGGGGGCTGTGCCGGAAATTCTCGGCGGAGCCGGCGTTCTCGTTCGAGAAAAGAACCACCAGGCCATCGCGGAACTCCTCAACCTGCTCCTCGAGAACGAGGACTTCAGGTCAGAGGTCGTGCGTGCCCAGGACGCAAGGCTCGGGTATTTCAGGAATGCCGCTGCGTTTGAGAACCGCCTGCTTGACGAGATAAGAGGTGGCACGGGCTTCCGGCCCGTGAAAGAAGCATAACAACCGCCGATGAACGCCGATGAACGCAGATAAACGCCGAGCGTGTCCGTCCGTGTGCGTCTGTGTGCATCCGGGGTTTGAACAAAGGAGCGACAATGGAACTGACCAAGACCGCCCAACAAATCATTCAGGGTTTTGACCGATTCGTCATGTCCACCTACAAACGAAATCCCGTCGTCATCAGCCGGGCGAAAGGCTCGCGAATCTGGGACGTTGACGGGAAGGAATACCTCGACCTCTTCGCCGGGTGGGGCGTCAGCGGACTCGAGTACTGTCATCCGAAGGTAGTGGAGGCGATCCGGTCCCAGGTCGAGAAGCTCATCCACATGCCGAACAACTATTACAACGAGCTCCAGGGGAAACTCGCCCAGAAAATCGCCGAAACTTCGTTCGGCGGGAAATGTTTCTTCTGCAATAGCGGGGCGGAAGCGGTGGAAGGAGCTTTGAAGCTCGCCCGCAAATACGGCTCCTCGACGGGTCGCTACGAGGTCATCACCATGGAAAACTCCTTTCACGGCAGAACCTTCGGGGCCTTGTCCGCCACCGGCCAGGCGAAGTATCGCGAGGGCTTCGAACCCATTCTCTCCGGCTTCAAGTACGTTCCGTTCGGAGATTTTGGCGCCCTGAGAAGCGCCGTCTCTAAACAAACTTGCGCCGTCATGGTGGAACCCATTCAGGGGGAAGGCGGAATCCACGTCGCCCCCCGAGAGTATTTTCAGCAGATGAAGGACCTGTGTTCGCACCGCGATGTCCTCCTCATTTTCGATGAAGTTCAGACCGGCGTCGGCCGAACCGGCGAGTATTTCGGCTACCAACTCTATGGGGTGGAGCCGGACATCATGACCCTCGCGAAGGCGCTTGGCGGCGGCTTCCCTATTGGCGCCTTGGTCGTGCAGCAGCGACTGGCGGGAGTCCTGGTTCCCGGCAATCATGCCTCCACCTTCGGAGGCAGCCCTCTCGCCTGTGCCGCCGCTCTTGCCGTTTTCGATGCCATTGAGGAGGACAATCTCCTTGAAAATGCGAAGGCAATGGGCGCCTATTTGCAGGAGAAGCTCGAGAGCCTTAAGGTGAGACACCCCGTCATCAAGGAAGTCCGCGGCATCGGACTGATGGTCGGAGCGGAGCTAACCCAGGACGGCTCCCCCATTGCCGAACGCTGCCTGGAGAAAGGCTTGCTCATCAACTGCACGGCTGGCACAGTCCTCCGGTTTCTTCCCGCGATGACAGTTCGCCGTGAGGACATAGACCGTGGAATCGAAATCTTAGACAGTGTCTTGGAGGAGATTGCGTAACTGGGAGAGGGGCTAACCACAACGACACGCATCAGCGAAGATGCAGGCGAGACGCCTGCGCTACAGCACAAAGAGAGAATGAAATGAAAAAGGACCTCGTCTCGATTGCCGACTTGACAAAAGATGATACCGAGCGGATTCTTGACCTCGCTGCTCAGTTGAAGAAGAATCCCGCCTTCCGGCGGGACCTGGAAGGGAAAACACTCGCTTTAGTTTTCGAGAAGCCTTCCCTCCGCACGCGGTTGGCTTTCGAGGTCGGAATGGCCCAACTGGGCGGATACGCCGTTTACCTCAGTCAGGGAGACATCGCGCCGGGGCGGCGGGAGTCCGTCTCGGATATCGCAAGAAACCTCGAACGATGGGTTGACGGCATCGCCGCCCGGACGTTCCACCACAGCACCGTCAGGGACCTCGCGGCGAACTCCAGGGTGTCCGTCATCAATGCCCTTTCCGACCGCGAGCATCCCTCGCAGGTTCTCGCAGATTTCCTGACCATCCGCGAGAAGAAGGGCGACCTTTCGAAGGTCCGGCTGGCTTATTTAGGCGATGTGAACAACGTCTGCCGGTCTCTGATGATGCTGTCTTCCTTAATGGGCACTTCCCTGGTCGTCGCGGCTCCGGCAGAGGACGTGGAAGCTTTCTCCGCCGAACCCGCCGAGGACTTGCATGAGGGTGAGGCTCTTGCGGCTGCCCTCAAGGACGTCGAGTTCCACACCGACGGCAATCCCCGCCGTGCGGTGAGGGACGCAGATGTCATCTACACCGACGTCTGGGTGAGCATGGGCGAAGAAGACCGCGCCGACCAGAAAAGAAAGAAGCTCAAGGGCTACCAGGTCAACGCGAAAGTCCTTGCCGCGGCAAAGGCCGATGCTATCTTTATGCATTGCCTCCCCGCAAAACGAAACCAGGAGGTCACCGACGAAGTCCTCGACGGCCCCCATTCCGTGGTTTTCGACCAGGCGGAGAATCGCCTTCACGTGATGAAGGCTCTCCTGTTGCTGCTTCTGGGCGGCCGTATGGAAAAGGCCCCAAAACGACAGCGCGTTCGGTAGCGTGTAAATCGGAAAAAGTGGCGTGGAGAAGAAACTATGAAAATCGTCCTTGCATATTCGGGCGGTCTTGACACGTCCGTCATCCTCAAGTGGCTAATCAACAACTACAAGGCAGAAGTAATCGCCTTTGTCGCCGACATCGGTCAGCCCGAAAACCTCCGGAAGGTTCAGAAAAAGGCCCTCGACACGGGCGCCAGCAAGGTTTATGTCGAGGATTTGAAAGAGGAGTTCGTTCGGGATTTCGTCTTTCCCATGTTCCGGGCGAACGCCATCTATGAGGGCATGTACCTGCTCGGCACCTCGATCGCTCGCCCGCTTATCGCCAAAGGGCAGGTCGCTGTCGCACGAAGGGAAAAAGCCGACACCGTCTCTCACGGCGCCACCGGAAAGGGAAACGACCAGGTGCGCTTCGAGTTGACCTACGCAGCGCTGGCTCCCGACCTGAAAGTCATCGCCCCCTGGCGAGAATGGGAATTGCGCTCACGCAGCGACATGATTCGTTACGCGAAGGAAAACGGCATACCCGTAACCGCCACGAAGCAAAAGCCGTACAGCATTGACCAGAACATGCTCCACACCAGCTACGAAGGAGGAATCTTGGAGGACCCTTGGAGCGAGCCTCCCTCGGACATGTTCCTGACCACGGTCTCCCCGGAACAGGCGCCGGACAGACCCGCGCAGATCACCGTTGAGTTCGAGAAAGGCACCCCTGTTGCGGTCAACAGCCGCAAGTACACTCCCGCCCGCCTGCTGATGAAGCTCAACCAAATCGGTGCGCAAAACGGAGTCGGACGGGTGGACGTCGTCGAGGACCGCTTCGTCGGAATGAAATCGCGCGGCGTGTATGAGACGCCCGGCGGGACAATTCTCCACGTCGCTCACCGCGCCATGGAATCCATCACCATGGACCGGGAAGTCATGCACATTCGGGACTCTCTCATCCCGAAGTTCTCGCAGCTCATCTACAACGGTTTCTGGTTCTCGCCGGAGATGGATGTTTTGCGAGCGCTCGTCGAGGAAACGCAGAAGGACGTAACCGGCACTGTTCGTTTGAAGGTCTACAAGGGCAATGTGACGGTCACCGGACGAAAATCTCCCCTCTCGCTTTACAGGGAAGATGTTGTTACTTTTGAGGCAGACAAAGTGTATGACCAGAGCAAGGCGACCGGTTTCATAGACCTCAACGCGCTTCGTCTGCGCATTCGCGCCCGGCGCGGACGCCGATAGGAGAAGACCAGGGGGAAAGGAAACAGAAAACAGGGTCGGCGCGCTGAGGGCGTCCGGGCAGGAAACGTGAAAGACGCGCTCCTGGTGTTCGAGGCCAGCAGATGAAGAAAAAATCTTCTAACAAACTCTGGGGCGGAAGGTTTTCGGAGGGAGCTCATCCTCTCTTGGAGGAGTACACGGCTTCGGTCCATTTCGATTGCCGTCTCGCTCCCTATGACATTCGCGGCAGCATCGCCCATGCGAAGATGCTCCACAAAATCGGTCTGCTTTCCAGCCGAGAGAAAAACGCCCTTGTTCGCGGACTGAAGGAGATCGAGCGAGAAATCGAGAAAGGGACGTTCCGGTTTGACCCCTCCCTCGAAGACGTGCACATGAACGTCGAGGCACGCCTCACGGAGAAAGTCGGCGAGGCCGGCAAGAAGCTCCATACCGCTCGCTCCCGCAACGACCAGGTCGCCCTGGACTTTCGCATGTACGTCAAGGAGCAGATCGAGCAGGTCACGGCGCACCTGCACGCGCTTCAGCAGACGCTGCTTGGCCTGGCGGAGCGAAACCGCGAGGTCATTTTCCCAGGCTATACACATCTTCAGCAGGCACAGCCAGTTTTGCTCGCGCATCACATTCTTGCTTACGTCTGCATGTTTGAGCGCGACAAGGAGCGCTTGCGCGATGCATATCGTCGAACCGACGTTATGCCCTTAGGTAGCGGCGCCCTCGCGGGCACGTCCATCCCCATTGACCGCGAATTCGTCGCGAAGGAACTCGGTTTTTCTCGAATCAGCGACAACAGTATGGATGCCGTCAGCGACAGGGATTTTGCCATCGAGTACTTGAGCGCCCTGACGCTGATCGGAGTTCACCTGTCGAGGCTGGCAGAAGAGCTGGTCCTCTGGTCCTCCTCGGAGTTCGGGTTCATCGAGATAGGCGACGCGTTCTGCACCGGCAGCAGCATGCTCCCGCAGAAGAAGAATCCCGATATTGCGGAGCTTGCCCGCGGGAAGACCGGCCGGCTCCTGGGCAGTCTCGTCTCCTTAGTCACGACGATGAAGGGCCTTCCTTTGAGCTATAATCGTGACATGCAAGAGGACAAACTGCCCGTTTTTGAGTCCACCGACATCGTCAAGGCGACACTCGAGGTGTTCGCTGCCATGATGGAGACGGTGAAGGTCAAGGAGGAATCCCTCGCTCGCGCGATGAAGGGGGGCTACCTTCAAGCGGTGGACCTCGCCGAATACCTCGTCAAGAAGGGACTTCCCTTCCGCGAGAGCCACAACGTCGTCGGCAAGCTCGTCGCCTACGCCATTGAGAAAAGGAAGGGATTGGACGCTCTGACCGGCGAAGAGCTTCGCCAGTTCAGTCCGCTGTTTGCGGAGGATGCGCTTCGCCTGACGGACCCGGCTGCATCGGTGCGCAGCAAAACGTCCTATGGCGGAACATCTCCGGGGTCGGTCGCAGCCCAAATCCGGTCCTGGGAAAACCGCCTGTCAAGGAAAAGATAGCTCCTCAATGAGAATCCAAACCACGAAGACACAAAGGCACAAAAGGGAATTGACGATTGCGGATTTCAGATTGCGGATTTTCCAAGAGAAAACCGCAGATGAACGCACATGTAGCAACAGGAGGAATGGATAAAACCACGAAGAACACGAAGGGCACGAAGGGACGAACCGCACAGCACGCGGCCGCACGCTCCGGCGAGGTCGTGAAGGCAAGGCGAGCCTAAAGGAATGGCGGGCCGATGATCCGCTGCATTTATGAAATTCGTCGTAAGAAAAGGCACTTCCGGGGTGAAAAACCTTCCGAAAGGGTCCAGAGTAGACGGGGGGGATATGGGGAACGCGAGGGCATGGCTTTAAAAAAGGCTTGCCGCTCAAGTGTACAGGAATCTTTTTAGACCGGCAGATTGACACCGGTGCGGGAGGGCCGCACCCGCGCAACAACGCAACACAAGGAGAGACCCGTGAGTAACCGGGCGAGAGCTATCGCCGCCCTCGGGATAGCGACGATTCTGGTGGTGTTGGCGGCACAGATTGTAGTCGCATATAGACGGAATAGGCTGCTTCACGTGGCCGCGGCCAGAGGCGATAAGGACATGGTTGAGTACCTGATTAGCAAGGGGCGGGACGCGAACAGCAGGGACAAGTACGAAGCCACGCCGCTTCACTGGGCCGCGGCCGAGGGACACAACCAGATAGTCAAGTACTTGGTCAGCAAGGGCGCGGACGTGAACGCGAGGGACAAGGACGGAGCCACGCCGCTTCACGCGGCCGCCTTGCGCGGCCACAAGGACATAACCGGGTACCTGATCGGCAAGGGCGCGGACGTCAACGCGAGGGACAAATTCGACTTCATGCCGCTTGACTGGGCCGCGGCCCCTCGGCACCGCGGTATGGAGGCGGCCGTTCGGAAGCGCAGTAGCGACATAATCGACTACCTGATCAGGAAGGGCGCGGACATCGCCCCGTCGCGCTGGAACGGCCGCACGCCGCCGCTCTGGGCCACGCCCAGGGGGCGCAAGGACCTGGAGAAGCTTCTTCGGCGATACGGATGGACCCCACCTCGGTCAGACGCTCGTAGTCCACAGCGCAAGGACTTGGAGAAGCTTCTTTGGTGATACGGCGCGAGCCAGTAGTGGGGCAAAATAGCTTTTCGGCACAAGCCCGCAGGAGAACAGCAGAACAGGAGACCTCCAGATCAGGAGAGCAGGAGAGCAGATGGACATGTTCGACTTCAAGAATGGACGGCTGTTCTGCGAGGATGTGGACGTCAACACCATCGCGGAGCAGGTTGGCACGCCTGTTTTCATCTACAGTGCGGGCACCATCCTCGACCATTTCGACAAGGTGGATAGAGCATGGGGCGAAGTCCCTCACTTAATCTGCTATGCCGTCAAAGCCAACTCCAACGTCGCCATCCTGCGTCTCCTTGTCAATCACGGGGCAGGAATGGAAGTGGTTTCGCAGGGGGAGTTGTTCCGCAGCCTTCAGGCGGGGGCGGACCCTCAGAAAATCGTCTTCACGGGCGTTGGCAAAACCACCGCGGAAATGGAATATGCCCTTCGGCACGACATTTTCCTGTTCGCGGTGGAGTCGCTCCCTGAGTTGCTCCGTCTGAACGACGTTGCCTCCGCCCTCGGCAAAACGGCACGGTTCGCCGTACGCCTCAATCCGGACGTGGACCCCCATACCCACGCCCACATCACCACGGGAAGGGCAGTCAACAAGTTCGGCCTCGACCCGGATTCCACAATCGAAGCGTACAAGCGAGCGAAGGAGTTGTCGAATGTTGTCCCGGTTGGAATCCACATGCACCTCGGCTCTCAGATCGTCTCGGGCCGACCCTATATCGAGGCGGTGCAGAAAATGCTCGCCGTGGTCGAGCGCCTGGACCAACTGGGAACGAAGATAGAGTATCTCGACCTCGGCGGAGGCATGGGATTGATTTACCGCGACGAGCAACCCTGCACCGCGGACGAGTTGATCGGCGAAATTAAGCCTCTCGTCAAGGACCTCGGCATGACCATCATCATGGAACCCGGACGGTTCGTCGTCGGCAATGGGGGAATCCTTGTGACGCAGGTTCAGTACGTCAAGGAGGGGCCCGTCAAACGATTTGTCGTGGTGGACGCGGGGATGAACGACCTGATCCGCCCCGCGCTCTACGGAGCCTATCATCGAATTCTCTCGACGCGGAATGTCGGGCCGGAGATGATCGTAGCCGACGTCGTGGGGCCAATGTGCGAGTCCGGCGACACCTTTGCGAAAGACAGGAGAATCCCCGCTGTGAGATCTGGCGACTACCTATCCATCATGACGGCGGGGGCCTATGCATCGAGCATGAGCTCGGAGTACAATTCTCGTCCGAAGTGCGCCGAGGTGTTGGTCCGCGGCGACCAGTTCTTCACCATTCGCCACAGGGCGACACTGGACAACCTTCTCTGCAATGAGGAAATTCCCGACTTCCTCGGCCAGCCTTTGCCGGAGAAGACATAGGAAAGGAAGAAGGGCAGGCTCGAAGCCCGCAACACAAGAGGAGAGCGATGCCATGAAGGGACCGATCGAGTTCGCAAAATACACCGGAGCCGGCAACGACTTCATCCTCATTGACAACCGCTCCGGAGTATTCCCTGCGGATAGCGAGCTTATCCGCGAAATGTGCACTCGTCGAACCTCCATCGGGGCCGATGGACTCATTCTTCTCTGCTCTTCCGCGAAAGCCGACATCAGGATGCGATTCTTCAACTCCGATGGCGGCGAGGCGGAGATGTGTGGGAATGGAGCTCGCTGTCTGATTGCCTTTGCGAGACGAAAAGGTCTCGATAAGACAACCATCACTATGGAGACGATGGAGCGAGTATTGACCGCCCGCGTGGATGGAGAAACCGTCTCCCTCGACATGGGAGAGGTCACCGAAACGCGGCTCGACATTGATCTCGAGATTGATGGGCAGATATACCATGTCCATCATACGAACACCGGCGTCCCCCACGCGGTCATGTTTGTGGAAAACGTGGAGGGAGTGGATGTGGTTAGTCTCGGCCGGAAGGTGCGATTCCACCCTCGCTTTCAGCCGAAGGGAGCAAACGCGAATTTTGTACACGTGACCGGCAAGAACACCATCTCCGCTCGCATCTATGAGAGAGGAGTAGAGGACGAAACGTTAGCCAGCGGGACCGGCTGCGCCGCCTGCGCGGTCATCACCAGTCTGGTGAAAGGACTGACCCCTCCGATCCGCGTCCGGACGCGAGGCGGAACAGTCCTCACCGTGAGCTTCAAGAAGAAGCGAGATGACATATCTCAGTTGACCGTGAGCGGACCAGCACGGCTCGTTTACGAAGGGATTTACCACCCATGATCGAACGTGCGAAACTGGCGGGGAGCATGTTTGCCCTCCCTTTACAGAGCAAGGTGAATAGTAGAAACCAGCCTATCCTGAACCTGACAAGGTAAGCTCACAAGGAGGACGCTATGTTTCAAGGCTCAATTGTCGCCCTGGTCACTCCCTTCAAGAACGGGGCCGTGGACTACGACCGCCTGGCGGACCTGGTCGAATTTCATGTCGAGAAGGGGAGCGATGCCATTCTCCCCTGCGGAACAACCGGCGAATCGCCCACCTTATCTCACGAGGAACACAGGAAAGTCGTGGAGTTCGTCGTCAAGAGAGTGAATCACAGAATTCCCGTCATCGCGGGAGCCGGATCCAACAGCACGGAGGAAGCGCTTTCTCTGACGCGCCATGCCAGGGACGTGGGAGCCGACGCCGTTCTGAGCATCACCCCGTACTACAACAAGCCCACGCAGAAAGGGATGGTCAAACACTTCACCTGCATCGCCGAAGAGGTTGACATCCCTATGATCCTCTATAATGTGCCCGGAAGAACCGGCGTGAACCTCCTCCCGCAGACGGTCGCGGAACTCTCCAAAGTCAAAAATATCGTCGCTGTCAAGGAAGCCAGCGGCAACATCTGCCAGATTTGCGACATCATCTCCTTGTGCGACATCACCGTTCTCTCCGGCGATGATTCGCTTACGTTCCCCTTGCTGGCGGTGGGTGGAAAAGGGGTCATCTCGGTGGCGGCGAACATTATTCCGTCGGAGATGGCGGAACTGGTGCGGAGTTTTCACGACAACATGGAGCGCAGTCGCGAACTGCATTACAAGTACTGGAGGTTGTTCAAGGACCTTTTCGTCGAGACTAACCCCATCCCGGTGAAAACCGCTATGGAGATGATGGGGCTGATGGATTTTGAGATTCGGCTGCCGCTGTGCGAGATGAGCGAGGCGAGCAAACAGGTCCTTCGCTCCACTCTGAGCAGTTGTGGTCTGATTTGACGAATGATAGGGGAAACTGCGATGACAAAGATTGTTATTTCGGGAGCAGCAGGGCGAATGGGTCGGGCTATCGTCGCCCTCGCGCTAGACGATGCGGAGCTTGAGATCGTGGGGGCGGTTGAGGCAAAAGGGCATCCCGACCTTCGCAACGACGCTGGCGTTGTTGCCGGCATCGCTGCGCTCGGAGTCCGGCTCAGCAGTGATCTCGCGGAGGTCATCTCGCTGGCGGACGTGGTCGTGGATTTCTCCGAAAAGGCGAACGCCCTGGCTTCCGTCGAGATTGCGCGGCGAGCCAGGAAAGGTATGGTCATCGGAACCACTGGCTTCACGGAGGACGAGGTCGCCCGCATCAAAGCTGCCGCTCAAGACATCCCCATTCTCCTCAGCCCGAACATGAGCGTTGGCGTGAATCTCCTGTTCCACATCGTGGCGGAGACTGCAAGGAAGTTGAAAGGATACGACATCGAGATTATCGAGATTCATCACAACAAGAAGAAGGATGCTCCGAGCGGCACCGCGAAGAAACTCGCCCAGGTCGCGGCACAAGCCACCGGAACAGACCTGTCTCGCGACGCCGTTTACGGGAGAGAAGGTATTGTCGGGGAACGTAAGACAGGCGAGATCGGGATACTCGCCGCACGCGCTGGCGACGTCGTCGGGGAACATACGGTCATCTTCGCCGGGCCCGGCGAGAGGGTCGAGCTGACGCACCGCGCTCATAGCCGCAATACCTTCGCTTCCGGCGCCCTTCGTGCGGCGCAGTTCGTCGCCAAGGCTCCTCCCGGCTTCTACTCGATGGCCGACGTGCTCGAGGCATAAACGGGAACGGGTCTCTTTTCAAACCACGGTTTCACTGCAAGACAAGATGGGTTCCACATGGCGAATGTCCTGATTGTCGTTGACATGCTGGAAGGATTTTGCAGAGAAGGCTATCCCCTGTTCTGCGGGGAGGATGCCGTCAAGATTATCCCATTCGTGAAAAAGAAAATTGAAGAATACG
Organism: bacterium; assembly: GCA_030691545.1. Taxonomy (GTDB): domain Bacteria; phylum Auribacterota; class JABMQX01; order JABMQX01; family JABMQX01; genus JAUYEE01. Next base: position 27,946 of record JAUYEE010000018.1, read on the forward strand.
ACAAGCAAGGTCTCCCTATGATCTTCGTTGCGGATAATCACGCGCCAGACGATAAAGAATTCCAGCTTTTCCCGCCGCACTGTGTCAATGGAACGAAGGAAGCCGAGGTCATTCCAGGGTTATTCGAGGCGGCCAGAAGAAGAGTGCTCATTCCCAAGAACCGCTACAGCATGGCAAAGGAAGGAAGAAAACCCGTGGAGAACCCCGATCTCGAAAGGGTTTGATTGCGCCGTACAGCGACAGATTCACCAGCCAAGTCCACCAGCGCCACGTCGCCGTCCACCGAAAGCAAACCCCAACGCCGCGTGGGGGAGCATCCGGATGCGATTTCTCGCCTTTATTACTGGGGCAAGGATTGTGAGCTGCGAGAGAGGAGATCAAGGTGATGCTGGAACAAGGTGAAGAAGAATTGGACGCTGAGAGCGATTCCGCTGATTACACGACGCACTGCCACTGGCCCCTGACCGGAGATTCTTCCTATGCTTCGGGCGAGTACCGAGGAGTCGAGAAGAAGAAGCTGAAGCTCTCTATGGGGATCACGGGTGGAACCATGGTCGTCGAAGCTGTCGGCGGGGTCATGACGAACAGCTTAGCTTTGCTGAGCGACGCGGGCCACATGTTCACGCATTTGTTTGCGTTGGGCGTCAGTCTTGGGGCGATCCTGATTGCATCCAGGGACCCCTGCCACCACAGAACGTACGGTCTCTTTCGTGCAGAAATCCTCGCGGCTCTCTTCAACAGCCTTTTCCTTTTCGCCGTGACCGCTTTCATCTTCTACGAAGGGGCCAAACGGCTCGTGGACCCGCAGCCCGTTCGGAGCCTCGAAATGCTCTTCGTGGCGATGTCGGGACTCGGCGTGAACGTCCTGTGCCTTTTCATTCTCCGCGGAAGCCACAGAGACGACCTCAACGTCAAAGGCGCCTTTCTTCACATGGTCGCCGACACCGCTTCATCCGTCGCGGTCGTATCCGGAGCGGTCGTCCTCTATTTCACGAACTGGTCTCCCATAGACCCACTATTGAGCATCGGCATTTCTCTCGTGATCCTCACGTGGGCATACAGGCTGTTTAAGGATTCTGTCAGCATATTGATGGAATCGGCGCCCAAAGGAATCAACATTGACAAGGTCAGCGCCACACTGAAAAAAGAGGTTCCGGAAATCCAAGATATTTACGATATGCACATCTGGGTGATTACGTCTAATATGTATTCGTTGACAGCCCACATCAGCATTATTGAGGGTAGCAGGCAGAGATCCGCGCAGACCCTTCGCAGAATCAATCAGGTTCTTAATGAGACGTATCATATCGGTCACACGACGATTCAGGTCGAGACGGAAAGAGCCCCGGCATCATGAATTTGCTCGGCGAACGAAGGGGCCAACAGAATCTGCATCAAATCTTCATGGGAGGAGGCTCCGTTTCGGTGGCAGTGGCGCGCCGTCCGTCGCAGTTCGCAGGCGGCCGCGCTGCGTGGATGGACCCTCTATTACGCCCTTACAGGGCTTTGGGAGGTTGGGTTGCATGGCGTTCCCAGGGCGTTGCCCTGGGCTAAGCTATTTCGCCCCGTTGGGGCTTGGCGTCTTCTTTTGGACAAAGCCCTGAAAGGGCGCAATGAGCCATGCCACTGCAATGGAGCCGCACCGGGAGAGGGACATCAGGCACGGCGGAACAACATGCGCGCGGTGAAACCCGGGTCTGCCCCTGTAAGGCGAGGGCGACGGTTGTGTTCTCCGTTGCTTTGATGGAGAGCCGCGAGAAATTCATTGGGAAAGCCCGGGAGTAGGTCAGAGCGCCGTTCACAGCAATGCAATTTTGATCCAGCGATAGACGTGGAGAAACCTCAGAATGGAAGGGGCACTATGCCAGTATCGAAAGAGTTCTCAAACAGACTGAAAGCCCTGCCCGAATACCTGTTTGTGGAGATTGATCGCGCGAAAAAGGAGGTGCAAGCGAGGGGGGCGGACGTTATTGACCTCGGCATTGTTGACCCTGACCTGCCCACGCCGGACGCCATCATTCGCGCCATGGAGCGCGGAATCAACAACCCCGCCAATCATCAATACCCCACGAACTACGGGATGATCGAGTTCCGGCGTGAAATCGCCGCCTGGTACGCGAGACGCTTCGGCGTCCAGCTCGATCCTGCAACCGAAGTCCTTCCGATTCTCGGCTCCAAGGAGGGGATTGGTCACATCCCCCTCGCGTTCGTCAATCCGGGCGACGTTGTCCTTGTCCCTGACCCCGGCTATCCCGTTTACCGCGCCGGCACGGTCATCGCCGGCGGCGATCCCTATTCCATGGGACTCCTTGAGGAGAACGGTTTTCTCCCCGTATTCGACGACATCCCTTCCGAAATCGCAAAGCGCGCTCGGCTGATGTTCATCAATTACCCGAACAATCCCACGGCAGCGGTTGCATCGGAGGAATTCTTCCGCCAGGCGGTACGCTTTGCTGAGACAAACGACATCATCGTCTGCCACGACGCCGCTTATTCCGAAATGAGTTACGATGGCTACGTCTCCCCCAGCTTCCTGGCGGTTGAAGGTGCAAAAGAGGTGGGAATCGAGTTCAACTCCCTCTCGAAGACGTTCAATATGACCGGATGGCGGGTGGGGTTCGCCGTCGGCAATGCCAAGATTCTTGCCGGCCTCGCCAAAGTCAAATCCAACGTGGACTCCGGGATGTTCCAGGCGCTTCAGGTCGCGGGAATCGCCGCTCTCACGGAGGGCCTTTCCGAGTTCAGAACCCGGCAAATGGCGACCTATCAGCGAAGGAGAGACCTCCTTTGCGACGGGCTGAATGCCATGGGCTGGAAAATCGAGAAGCCGAAGGGAGGACTGTGCGTCTGGGCGCGCCTTCCGGGAAACGTCACATCCTCTGCGGCGTCTATGGATTGCCTCCGCAAGGCGGCAGTGGTGATTACTCCAGGGACCGGCTTCGGCAGATACGGCGAAGGCTACGTCCGCCTTTCGTTGACGTGCCCGGAGGAGAGAATCAGTGAAGCCGTCAAAAGAATCGGGCCAGTCTATTCAGAATGGACAAAGGCAACCAGTTGACCGAAAAGCGTCAGGGCGGCTCGAGGAGAGCATCGGGTGTGCGGGCGCACATTGCCCTCGGCTCGAACGTTGGAGACCGTCAAGGCAACATCCGGTCTGCAATCGAGAAGATGCAGAGCGTCTCGGGTGTGCGCGTAACAAAAATCTCACTGGTGTACGAGACGCAGCCGGTAGGGGGCCCTCCCCAGGGCATGTATCTCAATGCGGTCGTAGAGGTGGAGTGCGGCCTTTCGGCGGCTGAGCTTCTCAAGCAGCTCCAGTGCATCGAAAATGAGCTGGGCCGAACCCGACCCGGAAAAGACTTCCCTCGGACGATAGACCTTGATATTCTACTGTTCGGAGACGAGGTGATTGATGAGCCAGACCTCAAGGTTCCGCACCCGCGAATGCACGAACGAGCCTTTGTCCTGGACCCATTGGCCGAGATCGCTCCGGACGCCGTTCACCCCGTGCTCGGCAAGACCGTCGCGGAGTTGAGACAGACTCTTTGCCGTGCAGGACCCGGGAAGTCAGCTTGATTACCGTTCGGCTCAGGCGTAGCGCAAGCTCCGAGCTTGCAGGATGCAGGCAAGATGCCTGCGCTACAACTTCTAACCGCTGATGCTCTCTGTACCGCTGGCATCTTGCCGGCTGTCTCGGGGGCATCTTGCCCCCGATTCCGAAGGCGGGACGCCCTCGGGACTGCCCCGCCTGGGCGGGGCGGCGTTACCTGCTGGCCGAAAATGAGGCGACCATGTCCCCAGAAAAAATCACTCCCGAGGTCATCAGGCGAAGAAAGACCCTGGGCGAAAAAATCACCGCCCTGACAGCGTATGATTATCCGACGGCCCTCTGCCTGAACGAAGCCGGAATAGATATGATTCTTGTCGGTGACAGCCTGGGCATGGTCGTTCTGGGACATCCCAACACGCTCCGAGTGACAATGGAGAATATGCTCGAGCATTGCCGGGCGGTCGCCCGGGGCAATTCCACCGCGCTTCTTGTTGGCGACATGCCCTTTCTCTCGTGTACCACATCTGTTCCCGACGCCGTCCGAAACGCCGGGCGCATGGTACAGGAAGGCGAAATGGAGGGGGTCAAGGTGGAAGGCGGAAGCGACATGGCTGGCACTATCGCCGCCATTGTCCGGGCGGGCATTCCTGTTCTGGGGCACATCGGCTTCACGCCCCAGCAGAGCCTCAAAGGCGGGAAAAAGGTGCAGGGCAGAGACCGCCCCTGCGTCGAACGGCTTCTCAGCGATGCCCTCGCCGTCGAGCAGGCAGGCGCCTTCGCCATCGTTTTAGAGTGCCTCACCGTCTCGTGCGCCGGGGCAATCACCGAAAAGCTCACCATACCGACCGTAGGAATTGGCTCGGGCCCCTGCTGCGACGGGCAAATCCTTGTGTCCTCGGATATGCTTGGGCTTTATGAAGCCGCCTCATTCAAGCACGTCAAGGAATACGCGAACCTGGCGACCATCATGAAGAACGCTTTCGGCGAATATATCCGCGAGGTCAAAGAGGGTAGATTCCCCGGCAAGCAACACACGTTCGAGTGAGGCTCACCCGACGGTAGACGCGGCATCTTGCCGCGTATGTAAGCGACTGGAAGCCACTTCTACTGGTCGCCTCAGGGCAATTCCGCGATGAAGTTCGTCACGGATATTTCGAAAATGCGAAGGCTGTCGCTCTCCGCAAGAACGGATGGCAAAACAATCGGCCTCGTGCCAACGATGGGGTATCTGCACGAGGGTCACGCCAGCCTCATCCGTGCGGCCCGAGCAGAAACCGACCTCGTCGTCCTTTCGATCTTTGTCAATCCCACACAGTTTGCTCCCGGAGAGGATTTCGAGCGTTACCCGCGAGACCTCGAACGGGACAAGCGACTGGCCAAAGGGGCGGGCGCCGACATCATTTTCCACCCGTCAGCCGCGGACATGTATCCGGAAGGTTTTTCCACTTATGTCGAGGAGACGGCTCTCTCAAAGCACCTGTGCGGTCTTTCTCGCCCCACTCACTTTCGCGGCGTAACGACCGTCGTGCTGAAGCTATTCAACATTGTCCAGCCGGACATTGCGTACTTTGGTCAGAAGGATGCCCAGCAAGCCCTCATCATCAAACGAATGGTTCGCGACCTGAATGTTCCGACCAGAATAAAGGTTCTTCCCACTGTCAGG
>JAUYEE010000115.1 GCA_030691545.1 bacterium
CCGGAATCTCTCCGCCTCGGCCCCGTCTAAAGTAACGCAAGGCTCAAGTTCGGACAGAAGAGTCTCGACCTTCGCATGCGGCCGCTTCTTCAGCTGACGGATCACCGACTCTGCCGAAAAGCGGTCCGGTTTCTTTTCCAAACATGAGGATGAAGGCACTGAAAGCCCGGCAGCTTGCAACAACTCAATCAAGTGTTTCTTGGTCTGCCCATTCCGTGAAGCGGCTGCACACGCGACCGAGATTGCATCGTTCCACAACAGGCGTTTTGTGCCGATGAGCCCGGCCGTCAGGAAAATGGTCGCAGGCACCCCCATCTCCGCCAAAATCGGAAACGCATGGGCGTAGTTGTCCATGTATCCATCATCGAAGGTAAGGGCGCACGCGGGCTTCGGCAGACATTTTCCTGGCTTGTCTCGAGCCAACAGGTCTCCAATGGCAACCACATCATAGTGTCTGCGAAGGAAAACAAGAATGTCGCGAAAGACCGTGCTCGTCACATACATTCGAGGGTCAAGGCAAGGGACAATCTCACCATCTTCCACGACCCTATGGAGCGCAAGAATGAAGGCGCGGGAGCGGGATAAAAAAAGCCTTTCAAGCCGAAAGATGCCGAGATACCGCAGCATGTTTGCCAGCAGAAACTTGAAGTGGTTCTTCCAGGGGTTTCGCGGACGACGCGCCATCGTCATACCTCCCCCTCCGGCGACCGCGGCAAAAAGCACCTCCCGCGCCCGAAGTGATCTTCCTTTAACCGGGCGATAACAGTTCTTCCAGAGGAGTAACCTTCCACCGAGTGTAGTTCCACGGCTTGGAGGTTCGGTCGCCGGTGATCGCAAAAAGATGGGACAGTCCGCATATAGGTAAAGCATTGCCACGGGCACAATCGGAGGTTATCCCGCTTGGAACGGTTTCGAGCGGCAGCGAAGCAAACTGCATCCCGCCCCTGTGAAGCTTGCTTCTTTGTTCTTCACGCAGGCAAGAACCCCTGTGCAGCCTCGCGGTTTTCTTCAACCTTTTTGGGTTGCTCAGCTTTTTTCCTTTGCAGGACGAAATCTCTTGCTAACACTGCCATGGCTGCCGCCCAAAGCCAATTGTAGCGGTCGAGATTATGGCTTGCCCATCCCTCAAAAAGAAGGAGGACAAGCGTCATAATAATGGCCCAAGAGATCCAGGCGACCGGCGAGGCACGGGGGACATTTCCCCGCCGGACTTCCCTCGTGACAAAGATCGCGTTCTTGAACGTGATGGTCACCAGAACAAAGAAGGCAATTGTCCCCACAATGCCGAGTTGCCCCAACAACTCGCCGTACAGATTGTGGGCATCCATTCGCGGTTCCCCCAGTTGTTCCTGCGAATATGCGGCGAAACAGCCCATCCCCACTCCGAAGATAGGGCGCTGGACAAACATCCGCAGACCGGTCGAGAAACCCGTTCCGCGGATTCGATCTTCCGCGGAGTGTTTTTCCCCCTCGTTCATGTGCTCTCCGGTGATGGTGCGGAAGCGCGCTTGCTTCTCCGAAGGAACCAGGCACCACGCAAGGATTAGCATGCCTACGGCAAGGAATCCCGCAAGAAATTTCCGCTTGCCGGGCAAGGAGCCAACATAGAGGAGGCACGCAAGAAGGTAGGTGAGAAGCCCGGATCTGGATCCTGTCAAAACCGTGCAGGCCAGACCCAATGCGGCATAGCCAAAGACCGCAAGCCGAACGCGAAACCCGGGCTTACTTCTCAGAATCCCGAAAGCAAAGGGCAAAGAGTAAGCGATGCTGGCGGCGAACGAATTGGGTCCACCGTACATGGTGTCAAACCCCGTCAATCGCCATATCCCGCCGCTCCATGATCCCCGTCCAAAGAACAAGTACTCCCGCAGGGACAAGAGTTGGTAGAGCGCCATGGTGGCAATATAAACGATGACAAAACCCCGAAGCTCCGACTCGTTCTTCAGGGTCGCAAGGATAACGATGTAGAAGACGACCAAAGTGCAGTGCTTGTAAAACGCTGTCCAGGCGAACGCGAAATTGTAGGAGAAAGCCAGTGAAAGCCCCATAGCCCCAAGGAGCGCGAAAACAGCGTTCGTCTGGCGTGAGCGAATGCTCCTCTTGCGGCGGTAAACCGCCAAGGCCGAGAGCATGAACAGCCCGTACATTTTCTCCAAGCGAATCGCACCGAGAATGTCCCAGTTGTCAAAGGGCCGTATGATGAAGAGGAACAGATATCCGTAAATTATGTAGAGCATCGTGATGTTGGTTGCCCAACGCGAAATTCGTCGTGTGTCTCAGTAGCTTCCCGACCGCGCCGATCTTCTGTCGTCCAACAAACTTCGGCTAATACACCTTCGGTTTTCCTTCTCGCTAAGTCCAGGGTCTTGTACAAGCGAACACCCATTACTGCGACACTCGACTTTCTCGATTAAAGCCACTCACATCAGGTTTGTTTTTCACAGGGTCTTCTGCGCGACGAGGGTCACCGTGGCGATTCGGTTTATGCCCGCAAGCCGGTAGACACGACGCAATGCCTTCTCTTGGGCGTGCATGTTGACCACCCGCAACCCCAGGGTGCCACTCACCATTCGCCTAAGTTGATATGTGGTCAGGTAGGAAACGACGGGGGCACCCAGACTGAAATCTGTCTTCAATGGATCAATCCGCTCTGCCGAGATATGGGAAAACAGCTTTTTAAGGTAGAAAGCGTATCCGGCTACAAATGATGGATGGACAATTTCCTCAACAACGAACAAGTATCCGCCCTGCTGCAGCAAACATGTCGCGTTGGTTAGCGCTGCCTGGGCTCTTCTCCATGATTCAACCCTCGTCCTTCCAATGAGATGGTGAAGCACAAACGCCAGAACAGCAAACCGAAAGCGCGGTCCGAAGGACGCGACGAGTGCATCATCGAGAATGCTGCCCGGGATCAATGTAAAGTCTCCCTTGTTCCTGGCCTCAACAAGCGAATTCAGCGACGGGTCAATTCCGAACAGGTTTCTGATTCGTGTTTGACCTGAAATGAGTTGGAGCGTCTGCCCGGTTCCACAGCCAATATCCACAAGGCTGTCCTCCTCTTTGGCAAGAGTGTTGAGTAAACTCACCATGTGAGAATAGAAGCCCTCATAATAGCAGGGCGTTTTGGCATCAAAATAGGACACGGTGTGCGTGTCGTCGAGCGCTTCAGCGGGTCAGCGGGTCATTCTTGCCATTTCATCTGAGGAGGTGATGGTGTTGACGAAGCTCGATTCCGGACCGTGCTCGTCATCTCAATTCCCCATTGAGCGTGGGTTCCGAACGAAGAGGTTCCCATCTGATAGAAGGTTACGCAGGCGGGCATCACTTCTCAGGCGGTGCGGCTCCCGAGGGATACTACCCTCCATTCGGACTGCCAGATCCGTACGCCTCGGCGGCGAGCGCTTCGAGCGAGAGAATCATTTGGTCGATCCACATCGGATTTCCCGGAATCTCCCTGCCGCTCTTCCAAGACGTGAAAGCTGTCCGGGAGCGAATCCCACCCGACTAATCAATATGAATTGGTTTCCCCGGAGGGCCTGGGAGGGGCGGCGGGGTGCCGACCGTGTAGCCTATCACCAGACGTGGTCGCTGGGCCGCGTCTGCATATTCAGAAGGTCTGAAAGAGCGATAGGCGTCGGCGGCCACACTGGAATCCGAGTTGAGGAGCAGGCCTCGGTTGGTGGCAGGGTTCGCAACCCACTCCGCCACCATGTTCGTGACGGTCCATTCCTTGTATCCGAACGTCCGATCCACGGCAACCGTGTCTTCAGCCGGAGCGATGTCGGACTGGGCCAGAGGGATGTTGTCGTACAAGCCCTGGTGGGGTGTCCACGTGTTGACCCCATCGTACGTGTACCCGGTCGCCGCGCTGATCACAGGGTTCACATTGATGACCTTGTGGGCGCTCACGTCATAGGTGGCGTCGGTACTCGCATCGTACATGTACAGCTGCAGCTTCGCGGAAATGACCGTGGCGTTCTGAGGAATGGCGGAAAGATTGAATTTCATGAGTATCGCGTTCGCGGCACTGTTGGCGGGCCACGTGTACGTGTTAAGCGCCGTGTCCTCCGCAGCGTAGTTCGCGGCATCTATGTTGATATAGGTGTCCTCGACGGTGCCCGGGTGGTCGGATGCCGAACCGTCGCCCCATTCTTCGGTTACCGCGCCTTCGGACTGAGTCTTGAAGGAATAGGCGACCTCGGCCATAACGTTCGGCGGATTGTGCAGGTCGCGGGCATTCACAGTCACGGTCACAACGCTATCGTACCCAAAGGGTGAAGGAGGATCGCATGTGACGGCATAGTCCGAAGGGGCGCCCGTGATCTGCGGCGTCACGGTCACACCGTTGACTTTCACTTGGATCGAGGCAATATCAACACCGTCTCCGGAGTCCAGGACATGGAAAACGACGTTGGAGTCAACGAGCACATTCTGTTCGTCCGCGCCTGGGGATTGTCCCGTGACCGTGGGTGCAGCAATGTCGCCCAACTCGGTCTTGAACGAATAGGACACCTGGCTCATCACGTTCGGCGGAGTGTGGAGGTCGCGGGCATTGACCGTGACGGTCACGGTTGCGTTGTAGGCAAAAGGCGAGGCCGGGGCATACGTAACCGTATAGTCCGAGGATGTGCCTGTAATCTGAGGCGTGACAGCCGCCCCGTTCACGGTCAAGGCAATTGATGCTTTCTCAACTCCATCTCCGGAATCCTGGACGTGCAGGACCACGCTGGTGTTCACAGGCACGTTCTGCGCGTTAGGTGCAGGGGATTGTCCTGTCACGACAGGTGCAGCAGTGTCTCCCGCAGTGGTTTTGAACGAATAAGACACCAGGCTCATCACGTTCGGCGGAGTATGGAGGTCACGGGCATTGACCGTGACGGTCACGGTTGCGTTGTAGGCAAAAGGCGAGGCCGGGGCATACGTAACCGTATAGTCCGAAGATGTGCCTGTAATCTGAGGCGTGACAGCCGCCCCGTTCACGGTCATCGCAATGGATGTTCTCTCAACTCCATCTCCGGAATCCTGGACGTGTAGAACCACGCTGGAATTCACAGGCACGTTTTGCGCGTTAGGCGCGGGAGACTGTCCCGTGACGAAGGGTGGAGCAGTGTCTCCCGCAACGGTCTTAAACGAATAAGCCACCTCAGTCATGACGTTCGGCGGGCTGTGGAGGTCGCGGGCATTCACCGCCACGGTGACGGTGCTGTTGTATGCAAATGGCGACGCCGGCGTGTAGGTAACCGTATAGTCCGAGGGTGTGCCGGTGATCTGCGGCGTTACAGCGGCGCCATTTACCTTCACCGCGATGGAAGAGACATCAACTCCATCGCCGGAGTCCTGGACATGAAGCACGACGTTCGAGTTCACGGGGACATTCTGCGCGTCCGGTGCGGGAGATTGCCCACTCACGAAGGGCGGGGTCAAATCGGCTATTGGAGCCTCGCCGAACATTATAGGATAGCCTTGGGTGTTGACGTTGCCGTTGGCGTCAATGACGTAGAGGTATGCCGTCTTGCCATTCTCGAAGCTCCCCTGGTTCGCCGTCACAGTAATGGACGTGTCGGACCATGCCGTCGGTATCTGAATTTCACGGTGTGTGCATTGCTCCCAAGTTGACTTATCGCCGATTTCAACTCTTGCTTGAGTTGTGTCCAAGTAAACATCATCCAATTCGACGTAACCCGCACTGCCATATCTTATCCAATACCCCAATGCGATATAGGTTGGGTAGCCATAGTCCCCCCATTGCGCACCTATTCCATTTGGAAAGGCACCTGGCGATGTATAGTTTTTTAGTTGTACGGCATTTTCCCAGAACTTGAATCGCTGTCCTGGGTCATCTCCCATTCTGTACCAGAATTCCTTGCGACTCCAAATATAATTCTGATAACTCCCACAATCCCAGTCTATGCCTGATAGAGTTAGATTGGGACAAAAATGCGCTTTCAGGTTCCCCTGTCCAGGTGACCAATTGGCATCGAAATCCATTCCCGGACGTTCGCCACTATCCGTATCAGTCCGAATTTGTTTGTAGTTTTGTGGGTCGCCCACGGCGGTTATGTTTAACCTGACCCAGTAACTGACGTATGCTTCTCGCCAGTCAGGTTCCCGCCAAAGCCGCATCGAACACTCTTGGATGGGGTCATTGAAATTGTGGTAAGATGAAAGCAAGGAACCTGTCCGTTGATTCAGCGTTGTATATCGTGGTTGCCATGACGCCTGACCGCCACCCGTATTATCGGGACTACAATCCCACCCATTTTCAATCTTGTTGCCATTGGCGCCATTGTCGAAGTTATCGAATTTCGCCGCGAGGGTGCTCGCATCGCCTGGTGAATTATCCCCATGTGTGCCAAAATTCGACCCCATAATGGACACAGACCCCTTGTGTCGCCACGCCCCGCTGGTTGACTGGATTGTGGGAGCCGCCAAGGCGGCGTCCGCCAATAGTGAGAACGCAACGTGCAAAATTGCCCCGTACCAAATCGTCTTCCTCATACGACTGTGCCTCATTTTGTCCATCTCTTTGATGTTGTTCGTAAGGCGGAATTTGAAGGAGATTCTTTTATCTCCGAGCGAGAGTGTCCGGTAACGCCTTTGTCCGGTGACTCGGTGTGCTGGAAGTGCAAATTCTATGCCACCCGCGGAGGTCACAATCCGCGAATCATGGCAGCCAGTTCGGTGAAGCTCAGACACCAGCAGTGTCCGCCTTGCTTCGCCGGAGCCATGTTCAGGCAAGTCGGTTACGGCCATCCTTTCAGCCTGAGCGGCTGCCGTTGCCTCACCGCAGCATGAGGTCCATTGCGTACATCCTCAGGAGTTGGTCAGCCAGGCATTCAGGGGTGGCTTTCGTTCTGAAATTCACAACATCAGCGATACATTTTTGAATGGCTGTCTTATCCACTAACTCAAGGCCGACGTCGTCCAGCAAACGATTCAACGCAACGCCGTCGCGGAGGTGGGCGAAATTCATCCAGTCTGTGTGCGGAGTGTTCGCTCGGCCCCCGGACCTCAAGAAGGCTTTGGACCTTACACGCTCAATGCCCCACCGCAGAAGACGACTCGCTTCTTGAACGGCGATCGGGAAACTCGCTGGTACGAGGACGGCGGCTGTCGGGTGCCTCAGCAATCGCGGCGCGAAGGTCTTGAGCAATCTCCGATTCAGCTTGTTGTGAATCTTGTCCCTCATGGGGAGCTGGCTGGCAAGCATCATGAAGTCCCTGTCGGCGAACGGAATGGCGATATCCACCATGGTGCGGGAGGTGCATATCTGCCCTCCCCACCATTGGGCGGCGGTGTGCTCAGACACATACGCCTCCAGAAGCTGATCGGCTGTCGAAATTCCACGCCTTTCATAGCGCTTCAGTTCGGCATCAATATCGCTCTCGATAGCCTCACTCAAATTACCGGCGGCACGCCAGAAATCTTCCCTTATGTACCACGGCTTCCTCTCGAAGCCGCGCTTTATGGCCCCCACCACCTTGCCAAGATCCACCCCATAGGATGACCCATCAATCGCCGTCGGAAGGACAAGGCTCGATGCAAGATACTTCATCTTCCCCCATGCACTCTCTGCCGAGCCCACGCCGAAATGTCCGCCAAACACCTCCCCCAGTACACCCGCAGACACACAGGTAACTCCTTCTGCGGCAAGACGTCTGGCGGCCCGATACCAGTAAGGATATACTGTCGTCTCGCAACGCTGGAATATCGCTTTGAGCTCCTCGAGATCAGTCAAATGGTCCTCAATCGGTAGCCTCACGTGTGTGACGCCGATGGAACGGCAAATTGCCTCGGTGAGGCTCAGCTCGCGGCTCCTCAGGTCACCGTGAGTGAAGCACGCGATCCGGCCTCGGGAGACAACATCAAGAAGTCCGGCCAGAACAGTTCGCGAGTCCCAACCAGCAGAGAACATGAGACCTTGAGCCTCCTCCCGATGGAAACACCGAAGGCAGGCTTCTCTAAACGTGCGCCAGACTTCCTTAATGTCCAATTTGCAGGCTCGGGCGCCAACCGTGCGGCTCCAGTAACGGCTTTTCTCCCGGAATGAGGCCGAGCCATCCCTCAAAGAATAAACAAGCACCTGGCCCGGGAGAAGCCTATGGATGTTCCAAAAGGGTGTCCGATCGCCGATGAAGTACTCGCTTAGCATGTATTCGACCACTCCCACGTAGTCGGGAGGACGACAAGTCACCGTGGCGAGCGGCTTGCAGAGGCTGGAGAAGAGAATGCCACCATCCAGTAGAGTGTAATAAAGTGGAAAGACGCCCGCCCAGTCCGTCGAGAGAAAGAGCCGGGATCCTCCCTCATCCAGAAGGGCAACATTCCCTTTGCACAGAGATGTCGTCTCGAGGTCCTGGTCTCGCACTCGGAAGAGGCATGGGCCGTTCTGTTCAGCGAATCGCTTGGCATGGCGATAGATGCCGCTCTCTCCATCAACGACGAAGTGAACGCTCCCCGGGAGTTCGTACAGTGCCGTACGCCCCTGGAAAGCATGCCCCCCCATTGTACCGTTGCGAAATCGTTTCCATTGGCAGGAGCCCAACGAAGCAGAAAAACGCACCATCAAGGCTTCCTGATACCTGGCGTCGCAATTGAATGCGCCAAACAACCCTGGCATGGAACTCCCTCCATAATTCCCGAGTCACACGGGTCTACTTGAGGCAGACGCTCATCTCCGCACGTCTACGCACGCCAAAGCACGGCCGTAAGGTCTCTAAACCGTGACGTCCACTCAACCTGTAGTCTCTTCCGGAGCTGCTGGCTCTTCAAAAGGAGAGCCCGCCTGTTGCCGATTGCGGAACGGATCGCCTGTGCAAGATCCTCGCCATTGTTTCGGGTGTAAATGGGACCATCCCGGAAATATTCCCGAACACATCCTGTGTCCGAAAGAATCAGGGGTTTGCCGAGACTCACGGCTTCATACGCCCCGCAGAGAAGCAAATGCTCGTCTCGGGTGAGAGCTATTATGGCGTCAGACGCCCCCAGGAGCGATTGATAATCTCTCTCGGGCAAAAACCCGGTGAAGACGACATTTTCAGGAACCCCATCCTTGACCCGGCTGAGGTAATCCCGAGGATTCCCCGTCACGTGCATTACGATGGACTTGTCAAGAGAACGAGCCGCATCCAGAACTTCGTCCACTGGTTCGTCGTCGGAGAAAGAGCAGATGTACGTGATATTGTGTCTTCCGGCGAGGCGAGGCGGCTTGGATTGCCTGAACGGAAGCTCCGGAAGCCTGTCCTGCAAAACGAATCCTCGCCCGCCCCATTTCTGCACGATGCCTTTGAGAAACTCGTTGGTGACGATAGTCAAGTCTGCTTTCCGGACAGTATAGCGGCTGAGGTAATGGAATACCCTGTACCTCAGCTTCGGCGAATCCTGAGTCTCGAACTTGAAGTTTGAATGCCTGTCAACGATGACCTTGTAGCCGAGAAACGGTTTCAAGAAGCAGAGCAACGCGCTGAGAACCATGGAAGGGTTCTGCGCTATGACCCGACGGGGCCGGATATGCAAGAGCACCGCGACAGTTTTCAAGGAAACGACGAGAACCTTGGCAACATAACTTCCATCGTACAAAAGGGTGAAGAGCGGAGCCCCAAGCGCGTTAGAAAGCTCTTTGGTTCTCCTGTGGTTCTCCCAGGTTATCCAGATCATTTCCTTCGGAGGGTACATCAACGCTCTCCGGATTGACTGCTGTCCCAGTTTGTGAACTCTTCCTGCGACGTGTGTCCTCTCCACGCGCCAGCCAGGGAAGGGTGCGCCTCGAAACAACTGAACTTACCCGGGAATAGATCAATCCGTGGAACATGCTTGGTTTCCAGTCTCACTCGATGCCCGAGCGAAGGAGCGAGGTCTCGCGCCACAAGAAGGTCAGTCTTCCGCCTATCGTCTTCGTTGGGGACGACGAGGTACAAGGTGATTCGGTCCAAACGCTCCTGGACAGCCTTGAACTGCCTGATGCCTATTCCCATTCCTGCGAGGCGCTCCAAGAAATAGTCGAAGATGACCGAGTGGACTCTCTTGCCGTCCGGAGTCATTATGACCTGGTCGGAGGTTCGACCGCAGATACTGGAGAGAACCGGCAACCCTCGCCCGCACTCGCACGGGTTGGGTGCGATGACGCCGATGTCGCCAAGCTTGTACCGTATGAGCGGCATCAGGCGGTTGTTGAGGTCAGTTACAACTACCTCGCCCGCACCCAAGTCGTTCCCTTTGACAACCTCCAGCAGAACATTCTCCGCAACGATGTGCTTCTGACCACGTTCGCAATCAAAGGCCAATATGTCAATCTCGCTGCATCCGTACTCGTCCACTATGGGACAATCGAAAACTTCCGCCAGAAACCGTTTCTGGAATCCGTGAAGCTTCTCTGCGGTGCAGATTACAGCCTTCACATGGAGCGCATTCCGCGGCAACGAGTCTTCCTTGAGGTGTTCAGATAGCGCCAGCACCAGACTTGGATATGCGTAAACGTAATCCGGGCTGCAGGCCAGAAGTCCTTGCACCTGCCGGCGAAGGCTGCTTGCGTCCATCATGTTACTCGCGTTTATCGTCCGCCTGCCCAGCGTAAGGTCACGCAACGACTCAAGCCTGCGCCCTTTTTGGTCAAGCGCCCGGCCCCAGAGGCGCGCCTGCCTGTCGCCAATCCTGATACCATGCCATTGCTCGCAGCGGTATCTGGCGGCTATGGACCACGCGTATGCGTCTCGGTCAACGAGTACCGTGACGGGGTGTCCCGTGGTACCGGAGGTCTTCCTGACGGCGAAGGGCCGGCCGCCGCTGCTCGATAGAAACGCAGATAGCGGGCGGTCAACTATGTCCTCTTTGCTGAGAATCGGAAGCCGTTTGACGTCGTCCAGCGTCCGAATGTCCTGGGCCGTTATCCCGGAACGAGCGAAGACCTCCCGATAATAGGGAACGGTTTCCGAAGCGTGTTTTACGAGTTTCCTGAGCCTAGCAAGCTGGAGTTCCTCCAACCTTTCTCTTGGCCAAAACTGACTCTCTTGGAGGAACGCCAGGTGTTCGAGGACCTTCAGATTCCGCAAGCGAAAGAAAAGCGGCAACAAGACACTGTGGGGTCTGAAACGGCGTTTTCTGTCATTGGCAGGTCGCATCCAACGATCTCCTCGCTGTATCCAGCACCGAACCGTAGACCTTCACATATTTCTGCGCCATATCCGTAATCATGAAGCGGGAGGTAACATCAGCGAACGCCCGTCTGACAAGGCGTTCCCGCAACTCCGAATCATCATGCAAACGCCGCATGGCGTTAGCAAGTTCTTGATGATTTGCCGGCGCCACCAAGAGCGCGTTCACCTCGTCCCTTAAAATCTCCCGCAAGCCGCCGACCGCCGAAGCAATGACCGGGATTCTCAGATACATCGCCTCCAGGAGCGTGTAGGGCAGGCCTTCGTGCAAGGACGGCATCACAAGAACATCGAGGCCGCGCATTAGCTCGTGGATGTCTTCGTGGAATCCCCAGAATCTCACTTTCGGCTCAAGGCGGTGAGTGAGGCAGAATTCTCTCAACCGCGCTTCGAGCGGGCCGTTGCCGAGGATGTGAACCTGCAAATCGTGAAGTCCCGCCAGAGCCTCCACTGCCTTCAAGAGAAAGACGTGTCCCTTGACTTCGTCAACCCGCCCCACAATGCCAACATTGAAACGATTCCGGTCGAGGGCATCCGCCTTTCCGGTGCGGCATGAGTCTATCGGCGCGATAGCGTTGTGAATGACTGTCCTCCTTTTCTTGCGATGGATCAACCGAAATCGCCCCGCGAGGTCATGAGTCACGTACACCACGTGGTTCGTAAGGGCCAGGGTAACCAGTTGGTCGAGGGCTCTGTTGAAGTAGCTTTTCAGCGCGCTCTTGTTGGGACGCAACGCGGTCTCGACAAGTCCGTGCTCCGTCTTGACGACAACCGCCCCTGCCCGCCTCGCCGCGACAGCGCACAGGGTGTTCGCCTTATAGCCGTTGGTATGCACAACATCAATCCGGCGTCGTCGGAATATCCTGGCGAGGACGGTCACGACCCGCGGGTCATACTTGAATCGCGAATGCACCACGTGGGTCTCGATGTCTGCGTCCTCGAGCCTCTTGCTCAACTTTCCGCGGTGAAAAAGGATGACGATTACACCCGCTTGCTCCATGGCTTGGAGATGCTGAGCGTACAGATAGATGAATTGCTCGACTCCACCATAAAGCTCACCGGCTGAGCAAAGGGCGATACGAAGCTTCCGACCGACCTTCTCAACGACCACTCTACCCCGTCCTTGGAGTCCAGAGGGCTTGTTTCTTCTTGCGGATGAATTTTACCCATGCCACAAGACATGCGTAGTTCACCAAAACGAAGTAAAAGGGGAAAAACAGTACGGACGGCGCCTTCTTTCGGAATCGAAGCAACGCGGATCCGAGAGCAGCAACACCGTACAGCGCGCATTGGCCGGTGAAGGCAACGACCCAGAAGCCGCCCCGATGTACCATAAGCCCATTTAGCACAAACAGCAGAATCAGAAGGAACGGGACCGAGTAGCGCAGGAGTTTGTGAGAGAGCAATTGCAGCGAGAAGAAACCGTGTCGGAAGGGATTGAACATCCGCCTCATACACCACGTGGCATGAAGAGCACGGAGGATTACTCGTACGCGCATTCGAAATTCCTCGCGGGTGGACGAGAGCGCGTCCTCCGCCACAATGGCATTAGGTTCGTAAACCACCCGATACCCACGCTCCACCACGGACAGAGGAAGAACAAAATCCGGCAGCATATCGGGGTCCATCTCGACGTAAAGCTCCCTTCGGATGGCGTCAATCCCCCCATCAACACCGACGATAGAGCCGCATCGAGTCTCCAGGGCACGCAACAGATTCTCATACTCCATGTAAGCGCCGCAGCTTTCCGCAATCCCGCTGCCATCGGGATTCACATAGCCCATTCTGCCTGTAACATATCCGACGTGCGGGTCTGCGAAATTTGCGGCAAGCCGTTGCAGCGCGCCTTTCCCATACAGGGAATTGGCATCCGAGAACACGATGACCTCTCCCTTCGCAAGCCCCACAGCCTTGTTGAGAGCAGCGGTCTTGCCCTGACGCGGTTCCTGGCGAACAAGGTGTATGTCCGGATGGTTCAGGGAAGCAACGATTTGGTCTGTATCGTCAGTGGATGAATCCGAAATCACTATGACCTCTCGCTTGCCAGGAGGATAGTCACATTCGAGCTTGTTCAAGACGGTCTTACCAATCGAACGCTCCTCATTGTAGGCAGGGATAACAACGGTTATCGTAGGATAGATATCACCTTTCAGGACTTTCTTGGGGCGCAGTGCCCCGATGAACCAAATCATCAATGGGTAGAAGAGGTACGTGTAGCCCACCAGAAAGACCCCGACCCAAAAGAGGATCACAAGCATCTTCGCGTCCTCACGTGACCTTTCGACTTCGGCTTGCGTGGCTCGTAGGCGAGCTTGAAGATGAAGGGCATTCGCATAGGCGGAAACCCAGCCCATGGCCGAAGTGCCGGCACGATCCTGAGCAATTTCCTTTGCCTTCCCAACAAACTCATCGAAGTAGACTCCGTTCCGCACTGACAACCCTTAGGCTTCGACGCTTGACGCGAGTTCCTCCGCCCTGCGATTCAGAACGGCACGATACGCCATTCGAAGAGGCTGTCTCACTCTCTTGGGGACAAAGCTCATGCAGGCGAGTTTATATGCTGCCAGTTGAATGGGCCGGCGTTTCAGGCTTTCCCAAACATTAAACCTCGCCGCGCGCTCGCTTCCATGGTTGAGTTGGTAGTAAGCAAGAGAAAAGTACATTCCGCCGAGCCGGGCAACCAACTCCTGTCTGGTTTTCGCTGAAAGGGCGGGCGATTTCAAGAATCTCTCTCGGGTGATTATCCGAGCCCGAATGACCTGCTCATTCATCCCGGAAAGATTATCCGAATGAATCCTGTAGGCGTGCAGAGGAATGTCAACATAACCCAGCGGAAACCGTTCCACGATTCGAAACCACATGTCAATGTCCTCAGAACACCGAACTTCGGGTGACTCGTCGAACAATCCCACAGAATCGAACACATTTCTTCTAACGACGACGGAGGAAGTCCCTATGAAATTGTCCATGGCAAGGCAGTCGCAAACTCCCTCTGACAGGACGTGCTCATGCGGCCCGACGCGTGTTTTCGGCCAATTGATGAAGCGCGGGTGGCCGGCGGAGGTGAAGGACCGGGAGATCGTCTTCCCATCGGCGAAAGTGGAGAAGTCGGTCACGACCATCCCGACCCGGCGATTTTCTTTAAGGAAACGGACCTGCATCTCGATTTTTTCGCGGCTCACCAAATCGTCGGAATCGAGGAACGCAATGTATTCCCCCGCCGCGCGGCGTATCCCCACGTTCCGCGCGAGAGCTGGACGCCCGGAGTTTGGCTGAAAGATGTACCGGACACGGCCCCCGTGGCGGGCCACAACCTCCCGCGTGTCGTCAGTGGAGCCGTCGTCCACAACGATGATTTCAAGGTCCTTCCACGTCTGCGCCAACGTACTCTCAATCGCCTCAGCCAACAAACGCGAACGATTGTATGTGGGAATTATGACGCTCACGAGCGGAGGCACGAACTCGCAGCTCCTTTCCGCGAATTTCCTCTGTTGTAACGTTTGGCGAGCCTCCCATAGACTGTCAGGAGGTGTTCGATACACTTCTTCTCATCGCCGTACGTCACGGCCCATTGGCGCGCGAGCTGCGCTTTGGCGGAAACCGATTCGGGTTGTTCCATTAGAGCCTCAGCGATGGCCCTTCCCAGCTGCTCCGTGCTATGGTTAGCGACCATCCCGAAGAAATTCTCCAGTCCGACTCCTTCGTAAGCGGGCAGATGATTCGTGACGACTCGCTTGCCGCAGGCGGCGGCCTCGATAAAGCTGACCGGGAATCCGTCGCGACAGGGGAAGTTGACAACCAAATCAGCTAACGAGTAGATAGCGGGCATCTGGTCATAGGGGACCCTATCGAGCCAGCGTACACAATTCTGTACGCCCAGACTCTGTGCCTTCACCCGAATGTCTTCCTCGTAAACCTTATCCTCCCCGGGCGTGGGAAGAGGATTGTATCTCTTGAACACAAGTACAGTGGGGAAAGGAAGCCGTGCCCTTGCCAGCGCGAAGGCTTCCAGAATCAACTCGTGCCGGTACAACCACCTCCAGGCGCGGACACTCAAAAGGACCCTGGCATTTTGCGGAATCGCCAAGGCGTGCCGCCATGCTTTGGCTGCCTCCGTGTAATCCGGGCGAAAAAGGTCAGTGTTGATGCCAAAGTAAAGCAGACTGGAAGGAACCGGCCGTCCCGCCAAAACGCGGCAGTTCTCCAGGACATCCATGGCGTCCGCAAACACATGGTCGGCAAATCTCAGAACGCGTCCTGTGCATATTCGACTCAGCGGGTCGGCTCCAGGGACGAAAAGCCTGTTGATGTCGGCGCCCCAGCAGGAGAGTATGAGAGGCCTCAATCGTCCCCGGAGGCAATCGTACTGTCTCTCATCGCACACGTTATGCAGATTCACGACATCTGGTCGAAACCGCCTCCAGAGGTAATGCAAGTGCAGGTATCGTGCCCAATCGTCAAGACGAGCCAGTCTTCTCCCGGTCCCGGGAAGTCCGCTCGGGTATTTCACAAAACGGCTGCACGAAGGGTCCAGATTTTTGGGCTTCACTTTATCCACGAAAATCACTTCGCAGCCTGCTTTCTCCAGCCATGTGAGGAAGCGGTTCGTGTGAACGTCAAGCCCCGGAGCAAGCAGCATCACCCTCATGCTTCTCTCCGCAACTCAGCCCGGACTGCGTACATCCGACCAATCAGCGTAGAAATCTCCTCCACCTGCTTTTCTGTCATTTTCGGAAAGAGAGGCAGCGTAATCGTGCGCCCGGCAAACGACCGACTGTGTTCCAAACCATCTGCAGTGAAGCTCCGAAAGGCTTTGAAATCCGCGATGGAAGGATAGTGTAAACTTGTCTGAACGCCGGCTTCGTGGAGGGCTTTCACGACCTTTCCACGAACCGGCTCGTCGGGAACTACGGCAATCATCAGATGATAGGCGCTATCTCCGAAGTAGTCCGCAAAAGGGACGGTCCAGGCGGGAAGGCCGGCAAGTTGCCGACGATAAGAGGCAACAATTTCTCCGCGAAGCCGGTTATTCTCTCTCAGTTTCCTAAGCTGTGCCCTACCGAGAGCCGCCCGGATTTCGTCGAGCCGGTAGTTGAACCCATGGGAAACCACGTTGTACGAACTCGCGTGGCCCTTGTGGCGGTCCCAGGTAAGAGTCGTCATTCCATGCGAGCGAAGGAAACGCAGACGTTCGGCGAGGTCGTCTCGGTCGGTCACAACCATGCCGCCTTCTCCGGTGGCCATGTTCTTGTTGCTGAAGAACGAGAAGCAAGCAACGTCGCCCAGAGTCCCCGCCATCTTGCCGTGCGGCGGCCGATGCTCCGGATCCATGTATCGGGCTCCCACGGCATGACAGGCATCCTCAATGAGAGCCAGACCGTGCCTTCGACAAATAGCGCATATTTCCGCCATGCGGCAGAGGTACCCGCCGTAGTGCATGACCACGACAGCCTTTGTGCGCGAGGTGATGCGCTTCTCCAGGTCCCCGGGGTCAATGGTGGGTTCCTGCACGCCGGGAATATCTGCGAAGACGGGCGTGGCCCCGACCGCGACGGTCATGTTCGCCGCCGCCACAAAGTTAATCGCCGGTTGAATGATCTCGTCGCCTCGACCAAGCCCCAGCGCAAGATAAGAGAGGTGAAGCGCCGCTGTCCCGTTTGCGACGGCAATTGCATGCTTCACCCCGATGAACTCTGCGAACTCCGCTTCGAAAGCCTCAACTTCCGGTCCCATGGAAAGCCACCCGCTTCGCAACACACGCAACGCAGCCGCTTCCTCCTCGGTGCCGTAGTCCAGGTCACTAAGAGGGATGCGCCAGTTAGACAAGGTCGAATGCCTCCCCCTTTTCCGTGAAGAGCTCCTGGGCCTTCGCGTAATCGTCGGGGCGCCCAATGTCCAACCACAAACAATCGGTCGGATAAGCGCTGACTCGCTCTCCGCTTTTCAACAAGCGGAGCACAAGGTCCGGAAAGTCAAGGTACTTTCCGCGTTCGATATATCGGAGCACACCAGGTTCGTAAACGTAGACTCCCATGCTGACCTGGTAAGTGGCTTCGGGCTTCTCAATATAATGTGTGATGCGGTTGTTGCCATCGAGTTCGACTACACCGAGATCAATTTTCACGCGCCGGGTGTGGGTTGCAATGGTGAGCATCGCGCCCTGCTCGCGATGGAACTCCACCAACCGCTTAAAATCCAGGTTGGTGAGGAGGTCCCCGTTCATGGCAAGGAAAGTCTCCTCGAGACCCGGAACGAGGGCCAGCGAACCCGCTGTTCCCGTTGGTTCCTCCTCCTCGACATAGCGCAGAGTGATCTGGTCAACCAGACCCTTGCGGTGCTGAAAATAGGCCCTCACCAACTCCGCCAGGTGTCCCAACGTCAGAGTAATATCGGTGATCCCGAACCGAATAAGGCGCTGGATCAGAATCTCAAGCACGGGGCGATCACCAAGCGGCACCAACGGCTTGGGAAAATTGACCGTGAACGGCCTCAGGCGCTGCCCTTTCCCACCTGCAAGAATCACCGCACGCATCGCTTCTTCCCCCTTATGCGAGTTTCACGTTGTAGTAGAGAGGATTGCCGAGGTCGTCGAGACTTCCGGATTCAATCGCATTAGCTATCTCGTGGACGCCGTCCGGCACGCGGCGGGTGACGGCATAACCCAGTCGCTCGCGGATTCGCTCAAACGACACGCGGTAGTCTCGAGGGTCCTCGGCCTTGTGAACGAATTGGACATCACACGCCCCCACCCGCTTCTGAATGATTTCGACCAAATCCAGTTTTCGATAGTTTTCCCTGCTGTCGCCCACGTTGAAAACCTGCTGCGCCGCGGCGGCCTGCGGGGCGCCAAGAACAGCAACGATTGCGCGCGCCGCATCTCGCACATGAACATACGGCCGCCAAAACAGCTCGCCATATACAACCGTTCTTCTCTCGGTGAGCATTTCCATGACGAACTGGTTCACCGTGAGGTCGAACCGCATCCGCGGTGAAAGCCCGTATAAGGTCGCAAAACGGAGAACCGTGACCGCCAGCGGGCGCGCAGACAACTCCAGTATCTCCTTCTCGACCGCCACCTTGGTCTCAGCGTACAGAGACAGTGGCCGAACCTCACAATTCTCGTCCGCGAGGATGGACGTGTCCGACATTTTCCCGTAGTTGCTGCACGTGGAGGCAAAAACGAATCGGCTCACCCCAGCCTCGCGTGCTGTCTCGACCAGGTCAAGCGTCGCCTGCACGTTGACGGCCTTTGCCAGCTCGGGCTGCCGCGCACATGCAGGATCACCGACAATGGCAGCCAGATGAACGACGCTGTCCACATCCCGCAGCGCATCTCGGATCGCCTTTTTATCCCGAATGTCTCCTCGGACGAACTCAAACCCATCCTGACCCAGAAGCGCCAGTACCGGCCGGCCTCCGTACATCAGGTTGTCGAAAACGCGGACTTCTTGCCCTGTTCGCAACAAGTCCAAAGACAACACCGAGCCCAAGTAGCCAGCGCCGCCGGTTACCAGAATCTTCACAATAGGATGCCTTTCTCTCTTGGATGTCCCATTTCCTCGTCGCCGAGACCCGCGCCCCGCCGAGATCGCGCCGGCCTGGTCTGCGGCTTTTCAATCACGGTACCTGCGCAAGCCGTGCACCTGGTTCTCGAACGACCTGTCCTGATCAAGGCCCGACCTTTGGCCAGAACCGTTCGCCTCCCTGGGATCTCAATCCGTCTTTCTGCACGCCAGGCTTCCTGCGACCGTCGTTTTGGAAAGGCCGCGCTCACGGGGTTCATCAACACCTGCCTCGCAAGTTGGCTCGGCCTCCGCCCACCGTTCGAACGCTTGTTTCACCAGTTCGATTGACTCGATCGCACGCACTCGCTCTCTTTCGACCGCCTCGAAAAGCGCTTTCCGTTCCCGCGGTATTGCCTGGATAAACGAATCCGCCGCCCGTATCAGCGACCCCGCCGAGATTTGCTCGATGTCCTGAACCCAATCTCTCTGGTTCAATCCGGCAAACAACTCTTCCGTCTTGAACTCATAGGACACAGGCAGGGCAGGAACTCCCACGCAGAGGGCGAGAATGACCATGTGAAATCTCGTCGCGATTACGAGGTCGTATTCCCTGATCCTACTCATCAACTCTTCCGGAGGGTGGAAATCCTTATCCACCATCACTGATTCTCTGATGCCGTCAGGCAGCGCCTCGACGATGCTCGATGCGATTGCAGAGTCGTCCTCGCGGCATTCCGGGATGCCCTGACACGAGGAGATATAGGTTACGTGGGCCTTGTACCTCTTCACCAGATGCGCGGTCAGAGCGCGAAACGCTTCTATATATCTATCCATGCCAGCAGTTCGGCTCACCGTCCTGAAGAACTTCCATTCCCTCACCGAGATGGCGACGTTTATGGAGGAGCCCATGGGCGAGGCGTCGTTCGCTGCCCGTTCGATGACATCGGCGTCGGCGAGGGCCAGGGCCGCGTCGGCTGTGACATACATGTTGGCGTTGGCGACGCCGAGCGCGAGGAGATTATCTAACGACTTTCTGTCACGCAGCATGACGAGGGCGGATCTATCGAAAATTCGTCTCAAGGGAAGACGGTTGTAGCGACGCAAAAAGGGACCAAGAGACTGCGTGAAGAAAATTAGCGGCCGGCTGAAAAAGAGCGTTACATTAAAGTCAAATATGTGGGGCTGGAGGTAATAATTCTCGACGAGCGTAGTCCCCCCATTCGCTATGATCAGATCCGCGGTACTGTACTCCATGAGATCTCTCAACTCTTCCGAAGTCAACAAGAGTCTCGCAGCCGAAAGGAGACCTCGCCGAACGGAATGCGCCCCCAGGGCAAACCGGACCTTGTTCACGAACCTGTGAACGCGCCAAGGAAGCTTGATCTTGAGAGAATCTTCCCAACTGAGGTACAACCATCTCCGAAATGCCACATCGGGGTAGAGCCTGCTCGCCGCCTCAGGACGATTCACATACACAAGAAACTCTGTGTCATCCCCAAACGCGCGTCGGAGAAGCCTGAGGAGCGCCTGCATCATGGCGGCGCATCCGCCATTCAGCACATCTGTGTTCGTAATGAGAATTTTCACTGCGAACCTCAAACCGCGTCGTGACCCCGTGCTCGCGGCGAGTTGCGGAACTCGCGCGAATCCTCTATGCGTTAAACCCTGCGAGCAACGCGCGCTCTACCCTCCAGACAAATCGGTCAGTCTTCAAGGACCGCAGAACCGGCAACAACCTATTCATCCAAGTCGAGTACCTGAAACTGCGATCAACCGCCCGTACAACGTCAAATCTTCTCTGGCGAAGTGCAAATGCCCGAATCTCGCGGAAGAACGACCGGTCACTCTCATCCGGCGAATAGACTTTGGCCACTCTTCGCACATCGAAGGCTCCTGGGGGGAACGTCGTACAGCGGTTCAGGGCGCCAAGGAGCGCCAAAGTGGTCATCGTGCGATAGCATTTGTTGCAGTTCCCGCAGTTCTTATCGGACGAGCCTCGATAACACACATGAAGCGACCTCATGGCGATGTCCGAGTTGGCGACGAGTTCCGTTTTCTCGACGCGATCGAATGCGGAACCATCGTGAACGACCTTCGTCCGACTCGTTGACAACAGAGGATCGGCCAGGGGGTGCGAGCCCCAGGGCTGCAAGTCCTTGTATCCGTGGCTCGAGGCGATCAAAACGGTGCGATATCTCTTCTCCAATGAGAGGGCGACGCTGGCGAGAGCGCACCCGTGATAAAGGCGCCCCCATTCGGCCTGCTGCAACCGTGTAGTCTTCAAGTTTGTAGCCACATCCACCAGTTGCTTGCCGAGCTCCGTCGCTGCCCTCTGGAGTCTGGCCCGTAACCTGCGAAATTCCTCGGCCTTTTGGAGGCGTATGTCGAAACCCCAGATGCACAGCAGGTCATCAATGCGGGTATCGGTGTTGGAAAAGCGGGGGTCGGTGTGGCGCAACACAGTAAAAAACGAATCTACGCCTCCTGAGAAGAACGCAACAGTTTTGGAACCGGCTGGGTGTTCGGGAACGCCAACCACCGGAGCCTCGACAGGGACCACATGCAGGTTTGGATACCAGCACTTCCAGATGAGCATTAACTCTTCCACGTTGTCGTAGAGAACACGGTCCACCGGTTTGCTGATTCGCAGAGGCTCGCCAAGAGTGACAGCTAACGGCACAAGACAGACGAGCCACGGATTCCCCGACGTGCTCAGGAATTCCGCCATGCCTTCAGGAACGTCATACCAATACGGCTCCGGGGCAAAGGCTTTGTCATCGTAACTGACTTGTGCAACAAGGCGGACCCGGTGGTCGTTGTTCGGTGACGGTACTGTAGTAACGCTTTCAAGTTGCATGTTCTCTACTCAACCTCCCGGCCAATCAGCTCCTAACCACGTTCTGTTCGCCATCATTTCGGGAGCTGCCCGATGGCTCGGAGATGTCATGGCTCCAGTTGTGCTTGACCATACAAGCGCACCACTTCACTGCGGGTGAGCGCCCGCTGTCATAGAATGTCGAGCTCTCGACGTCAAAGACCAGAGCGTTCGGGATGAGGTCCGAGAGCTGACCATTCACCTGCACCCCGACTGCAACCCTGTACTGTCCCATGGGGAGAGGCAGATCGGGAACAGTGCACAGAAACTTCCCGCTGGACGCAAGCCTCCCCATTGCGAAATTTGTGAGCCGCATGTCCAGGTGCGTAACGGCAACGCCGAGGTGGTTGAAAATCGTGAGGATCACGTTCGCCTGCTTCGCTTCGGATGCGTTTTTGTAAGCAAATTCGAAGGTGGCCCGCCTGCCGGCAATGAGATGTTGCGACGGGCGACTCGACTCATCAAGAACCCGAGCTGCGGTGAGCCGAACAAGCCCGTTCCCGCTTCGTTCCGGGTTATCATCAAAGGCGTGCTTGCTGCCGTTGGCCAGGTAGGTGAGGTATTCTTTCACGACTTCATCAATGGGCCCGTCGAGGGCAAGCTGGCCCGCCCGCAACAACACCCCGCGCTGGCATAGGCTTTGGACCGCCGACATATTATGGCTGACGAACAGGACCGTCCGGCCGGTTTGGCTGACCTCATCCATCTTGCCGAGGCACTTCTTCTGGAAGGCTGCGTCCCCAACGGCAAGCACCTCGTCAACGAGAAGGATTTCCGGCTCCAGGTGAGCAGCCACCGCAAAAGCCAGTCGCACGTACATCCCGCTGGAGTAACGCTTCACCGGCGTGTCCAGAAACTTCTCAATTTCGGAAAATGCCACGATTTCATCGAACTTCCGCTCAATCTCCGCCTTCTTCATACCCAGAATCGCACCGTTAAGGTAGATATTCTCCCGGCCCGTCAGTTCTTCATGAAAACCGGTTCCAACCTCAAGAAGGCTTCCGACTCGGCCGCGAATTTCGGCGCGGCCTTTTGTGGGCTCCGTGATGCGCGAGAGAATTTTCAGCAGCGTGCTCTTGCCGGCCCCATTGCGGCCAATAACACCCAGAACCTCTCCGCGTCGCACCTCGAGCGTGACGTCCCTCAGCGCCCAAATCGTTTCCTCGGAAGGAGCCGATTTGCCGAGGTTCTTCAGTCGCCGAAACGGAGCCGCAGCCATATCCGTTAGAACCTCGCGGAACGTCCTGTCGGCCTTCTCTTTCGCGCCTATCCGATACCGCTTGCTCAGAGCCTCAACTCGTATCACAACGTCGTTCATCGCGGACCCATGCTTGTTGGCCAAGTTCTCACCAGCAGTTCACGTCCATCCCAGCATACGCAAGAATCGGCGGAGTGCTACACCACATCTGCGAAGGTGCGCTCCATTCGCCGAAAGTAGAAGGTTCCCCCCAGGAATATCGCTATCGTCAGACCCCCGGAGACAGCCAGGGCCGTCCAGTCGAGGGGCATGTGCCCCAACACGCATGCCCTGTAAGCCTTGATCAATCCCCCCATCGGATTCAGATTCATCACCCATTCATACCGTTTCAGCATACTGGTCGGATAGATCACTGGGGTGCAAAACAGCCAGATCTGAACCGCAAAGGGAATCACGTATTTGACGTCCCGAAACTGGACGTTGAGGGCCGAAAGCCACAACCCTACCCCGACGGCAAGAAGAAATGTGAAAAAGACCAACAGGGGGAATAGCAGCACGGCGGCCGGTGGGATGACGCTATAGTAGACCATCAGAATGCCCAGAACACTCCCTCCGATCACCAGGTCAAGCAATCCCGCAATCGCCGCGCCCATGGGGATCATCAGTCGCGGAAAGTACACCTTCGTGACCAGGCGGGCGTTGCCAACCAGACTGTTGCTGGCGCTCGTCAGGGCATTGGCGAAGTACGTCCAGGGCAGAAGCCCCGTGTAAACGAATATCGGGTACGGGATTCCATCGGATGGCATCTTAGCCAGACGCCCGAAGAACAACGTGAAAATCAGCATCGTGAGCGTCGGCTGGATAATCGCCCACATGGCGCCAAGCAGCGTCTGCTTGTACCGAATCTTAATGTCCCGCCACGTCAGAAAATAGAGCAGCTCTCGATACCGCCACAACTCCTTGAGGTCTATCCCGGCCCAGCCTCTTCTCGGCTCGATCACGGTGACGGCACCGTCGGCGCCCGCGAGGGAAGAAACCGCAGGACCGGCGCTCGGCTCGCCTTTCGGCAACGCTTCGCCAGTGTCCGCACGCGTGTCCTTCGGCTCGTCCAACCTAACACTCATGATTCTCTTCTCAGTCTTCTCAGATAGTTTCCGGCGGCGACAATCCCAAAAGGAAACTCGTCAAACCCGCTTTGGCAAAACCGCTGGTTTCCGCGTCACGGGCGACCGGAAGGGGTCTCATCGCAGCGCCCCACAGGACCCGCAAGAACCGCAGGTCGAGCGGTAGGTGAAAGCGATGCCTTCTGCGCCGCCCCCTTGTGCCGGGATGATGTCGCAATGGCCGCCCGCATTCGCGAGGCTTCTTCTTTCAGAGACTCGATGACATCCCGCGTGAGGCTCAGCATGAGGATCGCCTTCCAGACTTTAGGTTGAAGAGGCGAGATGGAGAGGGAGCGCGTGTAACAGCGCAGAGCACGCATCCGCCGATGGAGGTGGTGATTGTGGTGCCCTTCCCTGAAGTATCGGAGAGCCAGCCACTCCCTCCGCAGAGACCCCGACGGGTCAATCTTGTCCCTGTTCCTTGAAAGAAACTCCTCGCAGATTCTCTTGGCAATCTTCGTCCGCTCCTCCTCCCGGCAGGACAAGCGAGCATGCCCCACGCGACCTTTGACAAGCTTTTCAGGGACGTAATCGAAGGCCCAGTTCAGGCTGAACCTCAGCCAGAGATCATAGTCAATCGCCAACGGTATTGATTCATCAAACATGCCATCACGTTCGAAACACTCCCTTCTGACTGTCGAGGAGGAGAAGGGCACAATGTTGTCAAAGATGAGGTTGCGGGTGACCTTGCCCCTCGCGAACGCAGGATGCCCCATCTCTGGAAATTCTTGCTCGCCTTGAAACCACGTGAAGTCGGAGTAAACAACCCCGATCTCGCCACTCCTCTCGAAGAGAGGAACCTGTTTCTCAAGCTTTTGAGGGAGCCAAACGTCGTCGCCATCCAGAAACGCGATGAACCGCCCGCGAGAGTTTCGAATACCGAGGTTCTTCGCCTTCGGTTGGCCGATGTTCTTTTCCAGACGAATGTAGCGCAGGCGTCCCGCCTGCATTCGCGCCAGTCGGTAACGCTCGACTACCTCGGAGGTGTTGTCAGTTGACCCGTCGTCAACAACCACGACTTCGTAGTCCGTGAAGGTCTGCGCCAGAACAGAGTCTATTGCCTCGGGTAAAAAACGCCCATAATTGTACGTGGCGATGACCACGCTGACGGTGGGCACTCCCATGTCGCTCCTATGCGAAAGGCAACGGGACTTTGGAAATCACGAAACGGAACTTCCCTGATGGTTCACACGCAATGGCTTCCACCAGCTCGCACTCGTGCCGCATTGTGGGCCCGAACCTCTTGCGGATCAATGTTTCGATCGCTCGAAAGCTCTCGTCGCCGAATTGTTCTCCCGGCACAATTCGCAGGCGCAAGAAATCCACTGCCTCCTGGACAATCTGCATCTGCTCCAGCCCCGGGACAAGTGTCGCGAGATTCTCCGTGAGCGAGATGCCCGAAATCAGGCTGCCGTTGGGAGTGACCACATAGTCAGCCGTCCGCCCTTCCACCCGTTCCAGAAGAGGAAATCCGCGCCCGCACGCGCATTTCCTGTCCGAGGGAACAGCGACATCCCCGACGCGGTAACGGATGAAAGGCATTCCGTAATTGTACAAATCGGTCACCACGACCTCCCCTGCTTCGCCCGGATTTGCCGGCCGCCCATCCTTCAAAACCTCGACGACCAGCATGTCGAGATTGACATGCAAGCCGTTGTGGAACTCGCATTCGCTGGCGATGAGGGAGAGCTCCTCGCAGCCGTAACGATTGAACACTTTCGCTTCCAGGACCGATTCGATGACCGCTCGTTCGGTTTCCATTAAAACCATGGCGGTGCTGATGATGCCCTTCGGCACAATGCCTTTGAGGCCGCGCGACCGAACAAACAGGGCAAAAAGGTAGAGTGAATGAGCATGGCCGAAAAGGAGAGTTGCCGGGCGTGCGATGAGACTTCGTGCAAAGGCTTCCATGTCATTTTCAGTTATCTGAAGCGTATCGAGAAAGCGCGTGCGGTGCAGGAGTTGAAATCGGATGCGGGGACGGAGTCCCTTCTTCGTTGGGGGATTGCCCCAGATGGCGCCAACGGGCTCGCCGATATCCCATCCCGTCCAGCGGTCATGTCGAATTGTGCAAGCTCTTCTCCACTGAGCAGCATCATCATCTACGAAGAAGAAAAGCGACACCCCAGTCGATCCAGAGGTCTTCTGAGCCTGCAAGTGGTTCGCGGGTATGTTTCTGGCGATCATGTCCTCGTTCTGGGCTCTGATGAGTGTCTTCGTGAGGAGCGGAAACTGTCGGAAACTGTCCCAGGAACGGAGATCATCGGGGGCGATGCCTGATGCTCGGTAAAGCTGGGTATAAAAGGGGCAGTTGTCGTACGCATGGGCGACGATCTTTTTCAGTCGGTGCCATTGACGGGCGCGCAGCTCGTCCTCGCTTAGGTACTGAGATCGTTCGAGCACGTCCACGCGTGCGAGATACGGTGAACGTTCCCAGGCGCCCCACATGGGCGCTATAACACCACGTATAATCGGTGCGAACCAGTCTCTCATGGCCAATTCAGGTGAGAATTCCGCTGGACTTCATGGCGAACACTGTGAGGTTTCCGCTGGGGCCGATTCTCCTCAAGGCGAACAGGTCCGATTCCGAGTCGTTGCTGCCCGGAATCGTACAGCAGGATGCGACAAACCCCACTCGTCTCAGATAAGCGACGTATTCCTCATCGAAGTCATTCCTTTTCCCGTTTGGATAACAGAACAGTGTGACCGGTTTTTTCAGGAATACCTCAATCCGGCGCTTGGACTGACTGATCTCCCGCTGAGCCAATTCGCGAGAAACCTGTGTGAGAATGGCGTGCGAAAAGGTGTGCGCACCGAAGCTCATCCCCGCTTGCTCCATCTCCCTGACCTCGTGCCATCTCAGCATTTCCCCGAAGGGAACATAGATCGCACCTTTCAATCCCAGACGCACCCTCAGGATATCGAGAAGCAACTCCCGTTCGTACAAAGGACGACGTTGAAGGCGATCGCCCAGAATTCCTCGCGCCTTTGCTTTGTCTCTCAGGGTGGCGAGTTGTAGCGTTTCATACGCTTGTTCGGGTTCTGGAGCGCATTCTTCCACAAGATCCTCGATCATGTCGGGCGTGACGGTCTTTAGCATTTTGCGGAGGACCTCTTCGTCAGACGCCTCTGCCAATGAGGTTGTCGAAGAGGAAAGAAACTTTCTCCCGGCTCGAGCGAGCTTCCGGAGGCACTGGTCGAAGGAATTGAGCCGGAGGCTTTTGCACGGAGAAAGACGCAGATAGGCAGAGAGAGTCAGCAACCAGGCCGGCCTCCTGCACCCGATGAAACCGGTTGTGAGGAAGAAGGTAGCTGGTAGCTTCTGGGATCGCAGGATAGGGTAGGCATTGAGGTAATTGTCAAGATACCCATCGTCAAGGGTGATGGCGACGGCATTTTTTGGTAGTTTTACGCCGTTCTGCATCATCTGCGCCGCACTCAGCAACGAGAGGACGTTGTGGCGTCTTTTCAGGTAAGCCATCTGACGCCTGAATTCATCCACAGGAAGGCCTCTGACATGGGGGCGAACGTACTTCCTCTCCTTGTAGTGGTCGTTCACCTTGTGGTAGGCAAGAATAATCAGGGCTTCTCGTCTTTGTATGATACTCCGAAGGAGCCTGATGACCCTGTATAGCTGGCTATGGAATAACAGGCCACAGACTGTGTTACGCAGTGAATCTCTGATTGCCATGTCCGGTCTATTGTTGTTCTGGCTCCCGATGCCCGCGAAGCGCTTGAGCCGTCACGCGGCATGATCACGCTACGCTAAGCCGTAACGAGGTGGGCGTGGAGAAAGGCCCTTCTTTTGCGCTGGGAGTTCCTATCGAAAAATGAGGCTATTCGTGCGTCTGTCAGGGCTCGGCCTTTCGAAGTTCCTGAGGGCCCACTCGGAAATGAGATGAGCCAGGACGATTTGCCACGCAGGAGCCGAAAACGCATGATCCACACCCTTGACTACGTGAATCTCGGCGTGAGGACGAAGTCTGCGCTTCAAGGCTCGATATTCCTTGTTCCTCCAGAACCTGTCCTCGAAATCAGATCGATACTTGTCACGTTCCCCATAGATCAACAACATGAGTGCGGGAGAGCCACTCACCTTTTTCAAACTCGTCAAGAACACCTGATTCATAAGAGGATCAGATCGTTTGTTCCTGAGCATGTGCATCAACGCTCTGAAGATCGACAGATATTCGCTCCTTCCGGAGAGGAACCTTCCCCAGGCACCGAAACTCCCAATTTCGCGTCCGTAGTAGCACAAATTCATATCGTCGGTGAGGCTGTTCTGTGCTGCATGGCTGTCTTTCAGGATTGGGAGGCCGAGCAGCACGAGACCGTTTACTTTGTCCGTCCTGGTTGCGCAGATCAGGGCGGTGATGGCGCCCCCACAGAGGCCGCCTACGAGGACGGTGTCGAGTCTGTTCTGCCTGACGAAGAAATCAACCGCGGCCAGGGTATCTTGGACGAATAGACCCTCTTCTATACTTCCCCAAAGGTCGAGGACATACTTCTCGCCAAGGTCTCCCCCACTGTCCCCGATGCCGTGGGTATCGAATCTCAGCACGTGAAGACCCTCTTCGGACAACTGTCTCGCAAGGTTGACGTATAGACGACAGGGTCCAATCCTGTACTGCAACCCTGCCGGGATGAGAATTAGCCCGACACGGCGTGTGAATCGTTCTCTTGCCGGTGTATGTATGATGCCGAATAGGGTCTCTCCGTTGCTTTGGAAGACAACGGCCTCCTCATGTGGGAATTCCTTTTCTATGCTCTCAGTTTGCTGAGGCATCGCTTCTACAAGAGTCATGACAGTCGCCTATTTGACATCTTGAACAAGGAGTTCTCACATGTTGAGGCGCAGGCCTTTTGTGGCCCGCAGCCATTGCAGCGTTTGTTGGAACGCTGGGTTGGAGTTCTGACGATAAATGGGGAGGTCCTGCCAGAACGAATCCTCAGTTATCGCCACTGCTTGGCACGCCTCATTGTGTTGCAGTGAGGTCCGCCACAAACGGGCGTCTGCGGACAATGCTGCCTTCTCCGTTTTGCTCATATCGACGACGAAGCACGGGGGGTGATTCGCCTTTGCGATCCGTTCAATCTCAAATGAATCAGCCCAGCGGATCATCTCACCGGTCAACAGATAGCCACCCATGTTCACTTCTTCTCCGGCGAGCAGTCTCTGCTTCAATTCAGCGCGGTTGGGGGCTACGAGATGCTCGTACGCCATTTGCTTTGCCAAGCAGCTTCTGAGAAGACCATCGAAGAGGCGCCGGACGTCCACGACGGGGGCCCAGAGGACCAGGAAATCAATATCATCGGCGGCGCAAGTCATCGCTCCGACCAAGCTCCCCAGCCGCAAGCCGAGCAATCCGACCCGGCTGCATGGGGCTCTCTGGCGAAGGGCCTGGATCGCGAGTCTTGTGTCGGCCACATATGTTTCGATAGTCGTGTTCCGGAAGTCTCCCCCGCTGTCGCCGCTGCCGGAGTAGTCAAACCGCAAAA
Source organism: bacterium (assembly GCA_030691545.1). Classification (GTDB taxonomy): domain Bacteria; phylum Auribacterota; class JABMQX01; order JABMQX01; family JABMQX01; genus JAUYEE01. Next base: position 29,391 of record JAUYEE010000115.1, read on the forward strand.
CGTGGAATCCTTGCGAGGCGAGCAACCGTGCGAAGGTCACAAGCACGCGTCGGCTCATGTTGTGTTCGCCGGCAAAAGCGCTGCAAAAGACAATTGCGCAGCCAATGTCCGCCGCGCCAGATGGCCTGTGCAGGATGGCGAATAGCTCTCTCTGTCCATCCCGGACAAAAAACGGTTCTTCGTTCATGGATTTGCGCATCGGGTTGTGGAGTGCACGCTCCACCGCCTGCCAAGCTTCCACGGCAGTTGGCCACGTGGCAGGAGCAGTTCCGACGAGACGATTCCTGGATGAAAATGCTCACCCCGGCTTGTCGGCCTGGAGTGCAGGGTCTTCCTCCTGGCGGGCGAGGGGAATCGTAACCCCAAGCCTCTCTACGACGGATCCCAAGGTTGAAGATTCCTCCTCGGAGGTGATCCTATCGAGTGCCGAACGCCTGTCGACCTGGCTGGTCCTCACCATGTTGGCCATTTCCCAGACGTAGGGATTAAAGCCGAATTGCCGCTTGTGAACGAGGTTGGCGTAGGAGTTGAGGAGACAATTGGACGAGTTCGCGTCCAGCCCTTTGGGACGTCGCCAGCCCATAGGGGTTATCTCTTCCAGAATCTTATCTTCATCATATTCGTAAAAGGCGAGCGGGCTGGCGTTGTGCGGAAACTTTGACGGATCGTTGAAGTGTTTTTGCTCGAGAAAGTAAGGACGAATGTCGTCTCCAACGATCTCGTGCATAGGATCGTATAGTGTTCTCTGCATGCTGCGGAGCATCGCTGGGTTATGCTTGAATACAGATGAAACGGTCGGTGCCTGCCCCGGAGACCATCCGTAGCAAACAATCGGAATTTCCTTCTCGATAGAGAGTCTCAGCGCTCCGAACTTCACGAAGGCTATGCAAGACGTGCAAATGGTGCTTGCCCTTTCGAGCGTTTTTCTGGGGTAGAGTGTCCTCTCGGAGGCCGCCGCGAAAATCCTCCTGAGAACATCGAACCTCGGTTTGACCAACAAGTGGTCAACGCAAAGAGCATCACAGACTTTCCGAATATTGATATAGGTCTGATCCGGGATAAAACCGTTGTCCAGGGTTACGGCTAGAACCTTGAGATCGAGCTGTTTTCTCAGGAGGCTCAAGGTATATGAGCTGTCCTTGCCGCCGCTGTAGCACATAAGGGCGTCATAGGTCGAGAGGCCGCGGACCTCATCCACCAGTTGCTCGAACTTCTCCCTCATCCGCTCCCTCTCAGCATCAAGACGTTCCTGTCCCCTGAAGGCCAGACAGAAGTTGCAGACACCGTCTTGGTCAAAGGTGATTCCGGGAAAGGTTTCCGGGAGAATGCATCGAATACATGTCGTCATCCGGGATTCCTTTGTGGTCTCAAATACACCCGCTCGAGTGGATCACACCCTCGATATAAGAACTGCGAGGCGAAAAGAAGCGAGCTTCGTTCATGTGGCACTTCCAGGCTTCCAGTCGGGTGCGGGCGGCATGTGCCGGAACGTCTCGGTTGCCTTTCTCTTCGCATCGAAGTCCCTGAAGGCTCGCCGTGCCTGCTCTTCTGTCAAACCGCTGGCGGCTGTGATGTCCTCAAAGGAGACGTTATTGTCCTTCGCGTAGAGCAGAAGATCCAAGGTGTGGTACGCCAGACAGAAGTAGAACTCCTCGTCGCTGGTTTCGGACGTGAAGGTGTCTGGCGTGGGGGTTCTCTCGATGATTTCGCTGGGAATGTCGAGGTAGCGCGCCAGTTGATAGACTTGCGTTTTGTAAAGGTGCGCAATCGGTTCAATATCAACCCCACCGTCACCGTACTTGACAAAGAAACCCTGGTCCACCTCCGTCCTATTTGTCGTGCCTGCGACAAGACGGTTCGATCGCTCCGCGAAGTAGTACAACTCGATCATTCTTGTGCGTTGCTTCATGTTTGAGGCAGCGACGATTCCGAGATAGTCGGATACGGACAGCCTTTTTGTCTTCGATTCGCCGTCACGTCCTGTGATCTTTAGCGAGTAAACATTGAAGCGGTCCCTCTCCAGCAGGTTTTGGGGCAGGACGAGCTTAAATGTGTAGCCCTCACCGTACTCAGGAAAAACCTTTCTGATAATCTGGTCTCTCCGGGTGTAAACTGCAAAGCTTTCAAGGTACGGAGTGACGTCAACTTCCTCAAAGCGAATGCCTAATCGCGATGCGTGTTTCTTGGCGTATTGGGCACTGGCTGGGCTGGATTCTCTTTCCGGAAGGATCAGGCCGAGAACCTGTTCGGCGCCCAAGGCCCTCACGCACAGAGCTGCCATGACCGCGGAATCAACCCCTCCGCTCATTCCCACGACAACTCCGCTCTTTTTGAAGTGTGTAAAGACCTGGCCGCAGATGAAGCCCTCGATCCTTCGGACTTCCTCCTCGCAGTCAATCTGCAGAACATCGGGGCCGAACTTACGGGAGGCGCCTGTAGTCATCCGCTCCCCTTTCATCTCACTTCAGGTTGGTCTTCTTAATTTTTCCAGAGCTTGTTTGTTCCAGGCTGTCTCGGAACTCGACGTACTTGGGAACCATGAAGTCCTCGAGATTCGCCCGACAGTATTTGAAAATGTCCTTTTCGGTCAACTGGGCTCCCTTCTTCGGAACGACAAACGCCTTGACGGCCTGTCCTAGCACTTCGTCGGGAACGCCGATCACGGCGGCATGAAGAACGCCTGGAAGGGCATGAAGCACGTTCTCCACTTCTTTGGGGCTGACTTTCTCACCCCGGCTTTTGATGATGTCGTCCTTGCGCCCCACAAAGTACAGAAATCCTTCCTCATCCATTTTGAATAAGTCGCCGGTGTACAAGACCTTTTCCCAGGGATGAAGGCCGGGCTTGAGACATTTGGCGGTCTCTTCCGGGTTCTCCCAGTAGCCAACCATGACGTTGGCGCCCCTGACTACAAGTTCTCCGACCGTGTCCGGGGTCGCGATCCTTTGTCCGTTATCGTCAATCAAGAAGACCTCTTCGTTCGGCATGCCCTTTCCCACTGATGCCGGTCGCCTGTCCAGCTCTTCCGGTGGCAGGTAGGAGACTCGTTTGCACTCCGTCAGTCCGTACATGGAATATAGGGTGGCTTTGGGAAATGTCTCCCGGATGCGGCGAATATGGTCAACAGGGAGAGCGGCGCCCGTGTTCGTGATGTAACGAAGGTCCTTGAAGTCGATTTTCCTAATATCTTCGAGCTGGAGAAGAATCGAGAATATGGTGGGGACACCGGGGAAGCCGGTCACTCTCTCTTGAAGCATAAGGTTGATTACTTTGTAAGGATACGTGAAGGACCTCTCCAAGACAAGCATCCCGCCAATCTTGAATGCCATGAGCATCTGGTAGAGCCCGTAGTCAAACGAAAGAGGCAACACGTTGAGGATGATGTCGGAAGGGATGTTCTCGAGATATTGGGTGATGGAGGTGGCAGCCGTCACCATGTTGAGATGCGTCAGGGTAACGCCTTTGGGATACCCTGTTGACCCTGAAGTGTAGATGATCGACGCCAGATCGATGCTGATGCACTTTCTTGGCGGAGGTGCAGCAGGAGCGGCATCAAGAAACTCCTGAAGAGAGAAGCAATGCTCGGAATGAAATCTCCCGTTTTCCGGGTACCCGTCCTTCAACACGAGGAACCGGAGGTCGGGCGTATCGGATGCGATTGACGACAAGAGGTTCGCCGCGTTTCTGTCGCTGATGATCCCCTTTGCGCGGCAGTTGTTAAGAATAAAACTGAGCTTGTCGGCTTTGGTCGTACGGTTCACCACCAGAAACACCGCGCCGGCTTTCAGGATGCCAGAGATGGATATGACGGTCTCGACAGAGTTATCCAGGAAGATGGCGACTCTGTCGCCCCGCTCCACCCCTGAATCAATTAGGGCGTTGGCCATCTTGTTCGCCAGGTCATCTATCTCACGATATGTTAGCCTCGAGCCCTCACAGACAAGGGCCACTTTGCCTGGCATTCTGCGGGCGCTGTCGGTCAGAAAATCATCTACCAGCATGTTTCTCGTGCTCTTTGGAATCTTTGATGTAGCTGATCGGCCTTTCTACTCCAGTGAATACTCCGGGTCTCAGGCGATTTCTGAAGCGAGAGCTTTCTTTCTCCTGACGTAAGCCGCAACATTGCTTATGGAGTTGAGGTTTTCAGGAACCAGTTCCTCGTCGGCCACGGAAACTCCGAGATTCTCCTCGATGAAACCGACAAGTTCGAGAACCCCTGTTGAATCAATGATCCCATTTTCGAGAAATGAATCATCGTTCTTCAACTTTCCCGGATTCGCGCCCATCATGAAGTTTTCGACGATGAATTGTCTGACCTGTTCCTCGACTGCCATCTGCCGACCTTCCATTCCGGGGGTGAACGTTTCGCTTTCTCTCCCTTACACAGCTCCGCCCTCTCGATTACATCCCCGAGTCTTCAGGATGGGGAACGCAATCTACGAGGCCTTTCAACCTGCGAATGAGACTAAAAGCCGCTACGCCAAGAACCGAATTTGCACTGAGCCTGGCGAAGTGGAATCGCGCAGGTCGATCCCTGCCGAATCGTCCCGCCTTAGCTGGGAGTTAGAAGAGGGCCTCGTGAAACGATATGAGGCGCCCCACGTCCTCTTTGAAATACACCCGCCAGCCGCGCCAGTCTTTTTTGGGAGCAGGAACCTTGCCAGCTTCCTCCCACCGCCGGATCGTCTTCGCGCTGACGCCAACAACCTTCGCCGCCTGCGTCACCGTCAATCTATGGTTTTTTTCAATCTCTTCGATTTCCATCTTCCTCTACATGCGTGGCATGCTGAATCCCACCCGATGTTGGACATATTATCCCAAAGACTGACGAACAATGTCAAGCAAGTCCTGTACCAACGTGAGTTGACATCATGAAACACAACATGATGCAGTAATCTTCTGCACAACAGTCAATTACAACAATAACCTATCTCAAATGCCATCTGCCGGTGCCCCTTCTTCCATAAACATATGTTGCGGAAAATCAACAAAAGCAGAATGGAGCAACCATAGGACAACTCTCGTTTTCAATCACTCAGTGCTCTGGTTTGTGAATTAGGTGAAATCTGGGGCAACTCAAACCTTGCAACAACCTGCCACTGAGCCAGTAACACACGGAGACAACAACGAGAAACCGCTCCGCTCTCACCTTTCGAACACCTCTGCGTGAATTTCGTGATGAACATCGTTTTCCCAGAAGTTTCGAAGTCTTGGCACGCTACAGGGAGACGCTGCTCCATGTGCCAGAACTCATTCGCCCCCTACACGGCACAGCACTTAACAGTCGTCACCCCGGTCACCCGTTGCGGACAATCAACACGTCCGACCTTGGCAGAACTTGGCCCTGGGCGACACCATCCGTGGAGAGTTGTTAGCGACTGCAAGTCGGCTGGACAGGAGCGTTCAGGGCATGGAGCGGTCAAGGGCGACTTGAATCATTCGAGTCCCGGTGACAAGTACGTGACAAAGCGACGTCGAAACAGGCGAGGAAAACAGAAACAGACGAAAGCGAAACTGGCGATGTAATTGCCTGCAATGGCTGAACTTGGCGACTGCTTCTCTTCGGTGCTTGGGCTCGGTGTGAAGGTGAATGGCCGTTGTCGTGATGCTCGAATGCCCCATGAGATCCTTAACCGTTTGAATGTCCACACCGCTCATAACCAAGTGACTCCCGTACGTGTGCCTCAGAACGTGGGGCGAGAGAATTGGAAGCATCTGAATAGCGTAACTTGTTGTATAGATGATAGAAATGAAAATGGGCCAGGTAGGACTCGAACCTACGACCAACGGATTATGAGTCCGCCGCTCTGACCGACTGAGCTACTGGCCCCTGCTCTTTCGGGGAAAAGCAATGACGCGGTCGCCCCCCCCTGAAATTACTCACGACCGCCGTTTCCTTTATACCTGAGGATGCGAGGTGAGACAAGAGTTTTCGCATGGGCAGCGTTACCTCGTGGAAGATGCGCCGCCAGGCAGAAGGATTCCCCGACGGGTCTGTGTTATGATAAGAGCCGTTGCTCGACAGCGAATGGCTGCGGGCTTATCATCTCACTTTGGCAGGAGGGGGCGAACATGCGGCGGAACGTGCGACGTAAAATGGCAACGATGCGACCGGGGTGAGCGCGGTGCCCTGAGGGACAAGACTCGATCCGCTCGCGGCGGAAAGAATGGATGTGTCAGACTGCCGGGTCAACCGTTTCGGCCCGTCAATCTCAGCACCTGAAAGCGACAGAGGAAAGGAACACTGATGATGTCAGACGGGAGCAAGAAGCCTTACGCTGTGGAAGTCCGCCTGAACAGACGGAAGTTGCTGGGGACGATGGCCGCAGGCGCAGCAACTCTGGTGCTCCCGTGTCGTCGCGCCAGGGCGGAAAACGCGCAGGCGCCTCGCCGTCCGAACATTGTCCTGATTATCGCGGATGACCAGGGGTATGGGGACATAGGTTGTCATGGAAACGAGAAGATTCGCACGCCGAACCTCGATCGTCTCGCAAGAGAGAGTGTCGAGTTCACGCAGTTCTATGTTTCGCCGGTTTGTTCGCCGACTCGGGCCTCCCTGATGACGGGGCGATACAACTACCGGACAGGGGTTGTGGATACGTACCTCGGTCGCTCGATGATGCACCCGGACGAGGTGACCCTCGCCGAGATACTTGCCAAAGCGGGTTACCGCACGGGGATTTTCGGCAAATGGCATCTGGGCGACAATTACCCCATGCGGCCCATTGACCAGGGTTTTCAGGAGGCGCTGGTTCACAAAGGAGGCGGCATTGGGCAACCGTCCGATCCTCCGGGCGGCAACAGCTATTTCGACCCGATCCTCCAGCACAATGGAGTGCAGGAGAAGTTCAGCGGTTATTGCACGGATGTCTTCACCGGCGCCGCCATGCGGTTCATTGAAGACAGCCGCCATCATCCCTTTTTCGTTTACCTCGCTACAAACGCGCCGCACACTCCTCTCCAGATAAGCGAGTCCTACGTTTCGCCCTACCTGGAGATGGGGCTGGACGAAACCACGGCAAAAGTGTACGGAATGGTCGCGAATATTGATGAGAACGTGGGGCGCTTGCTGGCGGGACTGAAGAAGTCGGGGCTCGAGGAGAACACGATCGTCATTTTTCTGACAGACAACGGGCCCCAGCAGGAGCGATACAATTGCGGTTTGCGCGGGCGAAAAGGAACCGTCTATGAGGGCGGCATACGCGTGCCGTGTTTCGTGCGATGGCCAGCGATGCTTAAGTCCGGGCGGAACATTGACAGGATCGCGGCCCACATTGACATTCTTGCCACGCTTCTCGATGCCTGCGGCGTGGCAATACCTGGCGGGCTGCTCCTCGACGGAGTCAGTCTACTGCCGCTGCTTCGGGGTCAGAATGTTCCGTGGCCTGACCGGACGCTTTTCTTCCAGTGGCATCGCGGGGATGTGCCCGAGCTTTATCGAGCCTGTGCGGCTCGCTCCCAGAGATACAAGCTCGTCAATGGAAAAGAGCTTTACGACACTGCCACAGACCCGGGCGAAACGAATGATATCGCGGCGACGCATCCCGATATCGTGGAACGGTTGCTCGCCGCGTATGAGAAATGGTTCCGCGACGTGTCTGCAACCCGCGGATACGACCCGCCGAGAATCTATCTGGGGACGCGGTTCGAGAATCCCGTCACGCTCACTCGCCAGGATTGGCGAGGGCCCCGCGCGGGCTGGGGAAATGACTCGCTGGGCCACTGGGAGGTTTTTGTGCAACAGGCTGGCGATTGCGCGGTCACGCTCCGGTTCGCCCCGACGCGAGCAGAGACAGCCGTTCACTTCAAGCTGGGTAACGTCAACCTGAGCCAAACAGTCAAGACAGGCTCGGAGACGTGCAGGTTCGACTCCGTTCGGCTTGAAACGGGGGAAGTCCGACTCGAAGCCTGGCTGGGAAGCGGAGAGAAAAGCGTGGGCGTTTCGTATGTGGACGTAGAGAGGCTGGATGGACGTGGGCAATGACGAGAGGAGGCAGGAGAGATGTCCTGGACAATGAAAAATCATCTCCGCGAACAAATCGCTCGGATAGAAAGAGACGGGCTTTATAAGAACGAGCGAGTCATTACCAGCCCGCAGCATGCGCACATCCGGGTCGAGGACCGCACAGCGTCCCGCGAAGTGCTGAACATGTGCGCCAACAACTATCTTGGACTGGCGAACCATCCGGAACTGATTCAGGCGGCGAAAGAGGGTCTCGACCGCTGGGGCTATGGCCTGGCGTCGGTTCGATTCATCTGTGGAACGCAGCAGGTCCACAAGCTTCTTGAGGACAAGCTCTCCGACTTTCTCGGGACCGAAGACACGATCCTGTACACCTCCTGTTTCGACGCCAATGGCGGATTGTTTGAGACCCTTCTTTCCGAGGAAGACTGCGTGATAAGTGACGAACTCAACCATGCGAGCATCATTGACGGCATCCGCTTGTGCAAAGCCAAGCGGCTTCGCTATCGAAACCGCGACATGGGTGAGCTGGAAAGGCGACTCCAAGAGTCTCAAGACGCTCGCTTCCGCATGATCGCCACTGATGGGGTTTTTTCCATGGATGGGGCGATTGCGAGATTGCGCGAGATATGCGATCTGGCCGACAACTATGCCGCCCTGGTCATGGTGGACGATTCGCACGGCGTTGGCGTCCTCGGTGAGTCCGGCCGAGGCACCCACGAACACTGCGGCGTCATGGGACGCGTGGACATCCTTACGGGAACTCTGGGCAAAGCCCTCGGCGGAGCCAGCGGCGGATACACCAGCGGCAGAAAAGAGATTGTGGAACTGCTTCGCCAGCGTTCGCGGCCGTATCTGTTCTCGAACACCGTGGCGCCAGCCATAGTGGCGGCGTCTCTGAAGGGTTTGGACATTCTGATGTCTTCGGATAGTCTGAGAACTCGGCTCAGAGAGAACACACGGCGGTTCCGCGAGAAAATGACGGCCTGCGGATTTGAGATTAAGCCGGGGGAGCATCCCATCGTACCGATCATGCTCGGCGACGCGGTCCTCGCACAGCGAATGGCCGCCAGAATGTTGGAGAAAGGGGTTTGCGTCATAGGATTCTTCTATCCGGTTGTTCCCGAAGGCACAGCCCGTATCCGCGTCCAGTTATCCGCCGCCCACTCCCAGCAAGATATTGATTTCGCCGTCGAGATGTTCAAAGAAGTGAAGGACGAATTTGGCATCTGAAGCGGAAGGATTCCGAATGAACAAGACGATGAAGGCGCTGGTGAAGAGCAAAAAGGAGCCGGGACTGTGGCTGGAAGAGGTCCCGGTTCCAGAAATCGGCGTCAACGACGTTCTCATCAGAATCCACAAGACGGCCATTTGTGGGACGGACGTACATATCTGGAACTGGGACGCATGGGCACAGAAGACAATCCCTGTGCCCATGGTAGTCGGCCACGAGTTTGCGGGCACTGTAACTGCCATGGGGAGCAATGTGACGGACCTGGAGATCGGCGATGTCGTTTCTGGCGAAGGACACATTGTGTGTGGGCGTTGCCGCAACTGCCTGGCCGGGCGAAGACATCTTTGCATGAGAACCAGCGGCGTGGGAATCGAGCGGCCCGGCGCCTATGCCGAGTACTTGTCCATTCCTATCACGAACGTGTGGCACGCTGATCCCACGATTCCCATGGATATCCTCTCGATCTTCGATCCTTTCGGGAACGCGACGCATACGGCCCTGTCTTTCAGGGTGCTTGGCGAAGACGTGCTGATCACCGGTGCAGGCCCCATCGGCTGCATGGCGACGTCCGTCGTGAAGCACGCCGGCGCGCGATACGTCGTCGTGACCGACATGAATCCCTATCGTCTCGCGTTGGCAAAGAGGATGGGGGCTACGATGACCGTTAACGTGCGAGAGGGACGGCCCCTCAAAGACGTCCAGAAGGAATTGGGAATGAAAGAGGGGTTTGACGTGGGACTTGAGATGTCCGGAAGCGGCGACGCTTTCAAGGAAATGCTCTCCAACATGTGTCACGGTGGGAAGGTCGCCATGTTGGGCATCCCCACGCAGGAACTCGCCATTGACTGGAGCACTGTTATCTTCAACATGATTACCATCAGAGGCATCTACGGTCGGGAGATGTATGAGACCTGGTACATGATGCAGTCCATGATCCAGACCGGCCTGGACATCTCTCCCGTGATCACTCATCGTTTCCGTTACACGGAGTTCGAAGAGGCTTTCGAGGTGATGCGCTCCGGGAACTCGGGAAAGGTGCTCCTGAACTGGGTTGATGAATCGTGAACGGAGAGACACGCTAAGTTCAGGTGTTCATAGATGCGGTGACGAACCCTCACAGAGCGTCGCTGATGAATGAGGCTGCCTGCGCTGGCCGTCCGTGCCGGGCTTCAGCCGGCACATCCTCGTTAGCCACCCGCTTCAGCGGGTGGTGACGCTCTGCGGGTTATGGTGTCGGAGCCGGCTTCAGCCGGGCTTCTCGACGAATGGATTCATCCGTAATACGTCACTGAGTTTATCAAACGGGCACTGAGCTATTTCGGTTGCTCGTCATGGCGAACCGCAGGAGCTAACTGTTTGTGGCACAGATAAAGGAAAGGAGAAAACGAGTATGGAGAAGAACAGAATCAGGAGGGACGAGTCCGGGGTCTCACGGCGAGACTTCATCAAAACGTCGGCCGCGGTGTCTCTGTCAGCGATGCTGGCCCACAGCGGCAACGTTTTCGCTGAAGGTTCCGACGCAATCCGTGTGGGATTGATCGGATGCGGCGGCCGGGGCTCCGGAGCCGCAAAGGACTGTCTCGAGTCGGCGGATGGCGTCGAGCTTATCAGTATGGGTGACCTGTTCAAGGACCGCCTGGACGATACATTCAAGCGACTGAAAGGCAGGTTCCCAGACAAGGTGAAGGTTACCCCCGACACGTCCTTTGTGGGTTTTGATGCCTATGAGAAGGTTATCGCCTGCGATGTGAATATGGTCATCCTGGCAACTCCGCCAGGTTTTCGACCGATGCATCTTAAAGCGGCTATCGAGGCGGGCAAGCATGTGTTCATGGAGAAGCCTGTCGCAGTGGACCCCGTCGGAGTGCGCTCGATCTTAGCTTCGTCCGAGCTGGCAAAGAAGAAAGGACTCGGTATTGTAGCGGGCACACAACGCCGTCACCAGGCGCATTACGTTGAAATCATGAAACGGATTCACAGCGGCGCCCTCGGCGACATCGCCTCCGCTCAATGCTACTGGAACCAGGGCGGAATGGGGGACTACTGGAAGTACTACGAGAGGGACGGCCTCTCAGACATGGAATGGCAGTGCCGCAACTGGAGCGTTTTTACGTGGCTGTCTGGAGACCACATCGTCGAACAGCACGTTCACAATCTGGACATCATCAACTGGGCACTCGGCTCCCATCCGATCAAGGCACTGGGGATGGGCGGACGACAGGTCCGCGTAGGCCCGCGCGCTGGCAATATCTACGACCATTTCGCAGTCGAACTCGAGTACCCAAATGGCGTCAGGGTCTTGAGCATGTGCAGGCAGATACCGGGTTGCACCGACCAGGTTGCCGAGCGAGTTATCGGCACAAAGGGCCTCTCCTATACCAACAGCGAGATGGGCAGGATCGAGGGGGCCAACGCCTTCGTGTACGGCGGCCCCAATCCGAATCCCTACGTCGTCGAACATGCCGATCTGATACGAAGCATCCGCAAAGGCGAGCCCCTGAACGAGGGAAAGAATGTCGCGGAGGGCACTCTGGCGGCGGTGCTCGGCAGAATGAGCACCTATACCGGCAAGGAGTTGACGTGGGATTGGGCGATGAACGAGTCCAGGCTGGACCTCTCGCCTCCAAAATACGAGTTTGGCGATTTGCCGGCGGCGCCGGTGCCAGTACCGGGTGAGACACGACCCATCTGACATCCGATAACTGTAACTCAACGCAAGCGCCGCGGTGACGGATGGACGAAGATACAGGCCCGCAGGGCGGGGCCTGCGCTACCATTCATCGCCCTCCCCTCGCTCACCCGACACTTACAACGTCCAGCCCGACCGATAGTCTCGATGGAGGAATCGGTTGGATTCGGTGCAGTTGACGATTTTGCCGTTCAAAGGATCGTACTCAAGCGGATGACCGACGAGAACTGCGGCGTTTCCGAGCTGGATCAACTCTGTCAGGGGCCCGCCGATGTCAAAGGTGGAGAACGGCTTCGGCCCGCCTTTACAAGCGAGAACCCATTCCTCGTGGTGCCCGGGCGACCGAGGCAAAGTCGGCTGCGGGCCCTCAAATCCCTCGAACTCCTTCTGTGGCAGCAAAACGAATCGGGTGTTCCACGGGCAGTCCGAGAACACAGCTCCTTTGCTCCCGAGGACCAGACAGCCATTGTCCGTCATCGGGTGACCGAGGAGCACGTCCTGCGGCGGTTTCGGCCCGCCGTTGTACCAGGTCAGCTTCACGGGAGGCAACTCGCCCCGTGCGGGAAATGTGTACCGCAGGATGATCCACCGGGGGTACGTTTCGGGATGCGCTTCAGACGCCTCCGCTTCGACGCGGATAATGGGCGGAGAGGAAGACTTCTCAAAAAGCCGGGCATCCCACAGCCGCTCCAACCGAAGCGCCCGGAACGCCATATTCATCGTGTGGCATCCGAAGTCGCCCAGGCAGCCCGAGCCAAATGCTCGCCAGTTGCGCCAACTGCCCGGAGCGTAGGCCGCGTGATAGGGACGATAGGGCGCTGGGCCAAGCCACAAATCCCAATGAAGCCCCGGTGGCACAGGCGGCTCATCCTTTGGCCGGTCCTGGGGACCGTTGCCGCCGTCGAACCAGACGTGGGCTTCCCGAAGCTCTCCCACAACTCCTCCCCAGGCGAGTTCCACCGCCCGACGCAATCCTTCACTCGCGGAGCCTTGATTTCCCATCTGCGTGACGACATTGTGTTTTGCTGCCGTCTCCCGCATCACCCGTGCTTCATAAACCGTGCGGGTCAGCGGTTTTTCGCAATAAGAGTGCTTGCCCAACTTTATCGCCGTTACGGCAGCGACGGCGTGGGTATGGTCGGGCGTACTCACGACGACTGCATCAATCTGATCGTGCATCTCGTCGAGCATCTTGCGGAAGTCGGCATACCGTTTGGCGTCGGGGAAACGCCGGGATGCTGACGCGGTCACTCTCTCATCCGCGTCGCACAAAGCCACAATATTTTCGCTGGCGACGGCGCCGGTGTTGCCCCCGCCCTGTCCACCCGCCCCGATGATGGCGATGTCGAGCTTCTCGTTCGGCGAGTTGGTGTCAGCCCAGACACTCCTGCGGGCTGCCCATAGCCCGACGCCTGATAGAGCGGTTCTTCGAAGCATTTCTCTACGACTGATTCTGTCCGCCATGATCCGATCTCCTATCTTGAGAGCCTGAGCACATGCTTTTTCTTCTCCGCCGTTATTGTGTCCCATCCGTCGCCAGCCCGCAATGACGAAGTTGAATCCAGCCATCGTCCGGCATCCCCGGCGCGCTTTGGTTCTTGGGTAAGGCCAGGCGCCTGCGCGCGATGAGCGATATGGCGACGCTGCCGGAGTAGATGAAGAAAAACACACCTTGTCATTGGCTCTGGCAGAGGCTGGTTGGGAGAGGACACTTAAACCCGGATTCACCGGGGCGGATTCTCGTACCAGATGACGCCGAGGTTGGCTTGTTCCTCGCAGGTAATTACATCGAGGTCGCCGTCATGATCGAGATCAAGAAGCTGAACCAGGTCGAATTTGATCCCCTCCGGTCCGCTGATGTCGTGCGCGTCCCAGACGGAGTCCGTAACGTCCCCTGGACAGGAAAGCCACATAACTCCTGACTTCTCACGGGCACCCTCGCAACTGAAAACAATGTCGAGCTTCCCGTCCAGGTTGATGTCGCCGACGTTGACTCCTTTTCCATTTCCAGCTTGCTCGGGCAGCCTGATTGGGTAACTCCGCCACACAAGCCCGTCCCGCTGCAACCGGCGGTGATACACCAGCTCGCGCCCGGCGATAGCGGTGAGTACATCGAGCAATCCATCTCCGTCGAGGTCAAAAGGTACGAGAAACATCACTTCCTTGTCGGAACTCCCGATCGGATGCTCCTTCCATACCGCGGCATCTGCTAAAACGTCTCTCGGACGTTCCAGATAGAAGCATCCGCGCGCGGGTCCCTTTCGGTCGGTCGCCAGAATATCGAGGTCGCCATCTCCATCCATGTCGGTCGCGAACAACGACATGACCCAGCCCGCTTTGCGAATCGGATGCCATTTCCAGTTGGCGAGGTCGCGCGGGTTTCCCGGAGACTCCAGCCAACCGACCTGTCCCCCGTCACCTTTAGAGCCCGCGACGAGGTCCAAGCCGTTCTTCCCGTCTAACTGAACGGGAACGCAGAACATCCAGCTCCCGGCTGCCTGGGTGACGGGGATCGGCTCGGTCTTCCATGACGAGGAGTCCAGGAACGCCCCCTTTTCTTTCGGCGACCAATGCACGTACATGGTTTTTACCTCGCCCTCACAGCAGCTCACGACGTCAACGGCCCCGTCGCCGTCCAGGTCCACGAACACAGCATCCTCCGGCGAGCCAACAGCTCCAGCCGTCACGGCAGGCCACTTCTCTCGAACATGAGAGCGGCCCGGGTTCAAGTAGGCCCTTATCAACCCCCCTTCTTCCCACGGTGTGGCAATGTCCATCAACCCATCCCCGTTCACGTCCGCGAGGCGCACTCCGTCGGCTCCGCGTGAAGAATCGTCAATCGTGTGCCGGAGCCAGGGCTTCTCCCTATCCTCGGCGGATGCGAGACATGGCCCTGCGACGAGCACACCGGCACCGATGACGAACATCAAAATCATGCGTCTGTGCCGGCTCCTCGAAAGAAACGCTGTCACGATTGCTCGCTCCCGGTCATCGCGTTTTGCAGACGTTGGCCTTTCTGGGTCGCCCGCGTTACAGAAAGGGCAAAATCGTTTTCAAAGGGGCGGGGGGAGATACATCTTCCTGTTCGCTGCGGTGATGCGCTCGGCGTCCATCTTGATGAGGGCGCGGTCGTACGTCATCAGTCCGTTCACCTCGATCTCCACATCGGTGGTCTGGGTGTAAACGGCTGCCGACAGCCCCGGCGACTGAATCAGAGGACGCAGGTTTTGCAGAAGGGCAAGATACGCATTGGTCAACGATTCGCGGTCCTCGAAACTGCGGTAACCCCAGTTCTTCTCATCCTGCCAGGTATGCCCGCGCAGGGGCAACCCCAATCCGCCGAATTCCCCCAGCACCGCCGCGCGATTCGGCTCCGGCGGGACAGCCGCGGGACCGGGGTAACTATGGATGTCGTGCACGTCGCCGACCCCCATGTCATTCCAGCCGCTCGCACAGTCCACAAGGCGAGTCGGATCGAGCGCCTTGATTCTTTCGACGATGCGCGCCGTGTCGTACTGCCCCCATCCCTCGTTAAAGGGAACCCACATGACGATGGATGGATGGTTGAAATGTGTCTCGACCAGCGCCGTCAGTTCCCGTTCGAACTGCTCGGCGGACTCCTTCGAGCGTGTGATCTCCCCTTGACCGCTCCGCGCAAAACGGTCGCCGCTTGGCATGTCCTGCCAGACGAGAAGTCCGAGGCGGTCCGCCCAGTAATACCAGCGGTCCGGCTCCACCTTGACGTGCTTCCGGCACATATTGAAACCGAGTTGCTTGGTCGCCTCGATGTCGTAGCGAAGGGCCTCATCCGTCGGAGCTATGTAGATTCCATCCGGCCAGAAGCCCTGGTCGAGGGGACCGAACATGAACAGCGGTTTGTTATTGAGGAAGATTCGCGTGATGCCATTTTCATCTTTCCCAAGAGACGCCTTTCGCATCCCAAAGTAGCTGGTCACCTCGTCCATCGCCTCGCCCCCTTTCATCATCGTCACTGTCAGATCGTACAGGTAGGGCGAGTCCGGCGACCAGAGCTTTGCTTCGGGGACCAACAGGCGGATTTCCGTGTTGGAGGCGGCCTCCGCCCTGGCAATCGCCCGGCCGCCATCGTGGACTTCGACGATTGCCCGTGCCTCCGGCATCCCCTGGGAGAAGTACACTGCCACCCTCACTTCGCCCGCATCAACGTCCGGCACGATTTTGAGACCTTTGATGTAAACCTCCCGATTGACCGGCTCAAGCCATACCGTCTGCCAGATGCCCGTCGTCGAAGTGTACCAGATGCTGTGAGGTTCGGTGACCTGCTTGCCGCGTGCCTGATGACTTTTGTCGGTCGGGTCCCACACAGAAACGACAAGCTCCTGTGTTCCGGAAGGCTTAAGTGCATCGGTAATATCGAATG
Organism: bacterium; assembly: GCA_030691545.1. Classification (GTDB taxonomy): domain Bacteria; phylum Auribacterota; class JABMQX01; order JABMQX01; family JABMQX01; genus JAUYEE01. Next base: position 45,676 of record JAUYEE010000115.1, read on the forward strand.
AGAACCGGGCATAGCCCCCTCGGTGCTTGCCGAGTTCTCTCCCGTTGACCAAGACAGTCGTCTCCCAATCCACCGCCTCGAAATGGAGGAGCACCCGGCGACCCGACCACGACGTGGGCAACTCGAAGCCGCGCCGGTACCAAAGCCGGTTGTTCTCACCGACCCGCTTCATCACGCCTGAAAGGGCGGACTCTATGGGGAAAGGCACAAGAATCTCCCCGTCGAACTTCTGCGGCCGTGCTTCCTCCTTCGGTCGAATCGCATAGTCCCACAGTCCGTTGAGATTGAGCCACTCCCGCCGCACCATCTGAGGGCGCGGATATTCCGGGTAAGCATTCTCCGGCGAAACGTCCTTCGCCCAGCGCGTCGCCAAAGGCCCCTTGGCAGGCTGCCACGCAGCCCACGTTGATGCGCCGAGTGACAACACTGTTAGCACTGCGATCCAATACCCTGCTTGTTTCATGTCCTCTCTCCCTTGATTGTGGGGCAGGCATCCTGCCTGCGATTTTGCGGGTGACAGAGGGCGCTTGGTTGACCGAACACATGGGAAACGACGGCATCCGTCGCCGCGCAGTTCGCTGGCTCACCTTCTGCCGTTCATGCCCTCGGTTTATGTTGCACAGGTCAGGATAGCGAAATCCCGTCGCGAATAAAAGCGCCGCGTGATGCGCTCAATTGTGGGGCGGGCATCCTGCCTGCCACGGAATCCGGCTGACCCGCCCCGGATGTCATCTGTAAGCCTTGATGAACCTCCGTACCCAACCCTATGCCTCTCCGAGACGCTCCTGACACCACTTGCGAAAACTATCTGAATCAGAGGGAACGTTGCCCTATTGCGAAGGTGTTATCAATTGAAGTCTTATGGCGGCAGGTGGACAAACCGAAACACTCGCTGCCCAGAAAATTCATGCGGCGGCGAGCATGAAACCTGCAATAACAAGAAGCCGGGGAGGAACTACCATGCACAGGCCACATTTCTTCATACCGGTACTCTTAGCCGTATTTTTGTTGTCCGGCCCTACGCCGGCAACCCAGGTTACGCTTCAACCCATCAAGGATAACACCCTGTATCAAAGCGCGACCGGCTCCACAAGCAACGGAGCAGGGACCTACTTCTTCGTCGGCACAACAGCCGGGGGAAGCGTGCGGCGAGGGCTTTTGGCCTTTGACGTCGCCGGCAACGTCCCTGCTGGCGCCACCATCAGCAGCGTCACGCTGACTCTTCACATGTCCAGGACGGTCGCGCTGAATCAGACTGTCTCCCTCCACCGAGTTCTCGCCGAATGGGGAGAAGGAACTTCCAATGCCGGGGCCAACGAGGGGGGAGGCGCCCCAGCGACCACCGGCGACGCAACCTGGCTGCACCGTTTTTACAACACAAGCTTCTGGACGACGCAGGGCGGCGATTTCGCCGCGACAGCCAGCGCCAGCGTGTCCGTCGGCGGCATCGCGTCCTACACCTGGAACTCCACGCCCCAGTTAGTGGCGGACGTGCAACTGTGGCTGGACTCGGGGTCGCAGAACTTCGGATGGCTTGTTCGCGGAAACGAATCAGCCAGTTCGACAGCCAAACGATTTGATTCGAGCGAGAGTCTCAGCGCGACGTTTCGACCCGCACTCACGATTAACTTCTCGGGGGGCTCTTTCCCTCCGGTTATAACCTTGCGGGGTTCAAATCCGCTCACACTCCCAGTGGGGACTCCCTACGTGGAACCGGGGTACACCGCAACCGACAACGAGGATGGCGACCTAACCGCGAACGTCGTCGTGACGGGCTCCGTCAACCACAATGTTCTCGGGAGCTATGTCCTGCGCTACAACGTGACCGACTCCGGCGGGAATCCCGCTGTCGAGAAGACCCGGACAGTGAATGTCGTGGATACTACCGCGCCCGTCATCACCCTCGTGGGGGCGAACCCCGTGACCCTCGAGGTGGGGACCGCCTACGTGGAGCCGGGATACACCGCTACGGACAATTACAACGGAAACATCACGGGGAGCGTCATAGTGACCGGCTCTGTGAATCACATGGTCTTGGGGAGTTATGTCCTGCGCTACAACGTGAGCGACTCCAGCGGCAATCCAGCCGTGGAAAGGACCCGGACAGTGAACGTGGTGGATACTACCGCGCCGGTCATCACCCTTGCGGGCGCGAACCCGATGACTCTCGATGTGGGGACCGCCTACGTCGAGCCGGGATACACGGCAACGGACAATTATGACGGAGACATCGCCGCGAATGTAGTCGTGACCGGCTCCGTGAACCACCCGGTCTTAGGCGCCTATGTCCTGCGCTACAACGTGAGCGACTCCAGCGGCAATCCAGCCGTCGAGAGAACCCGGACAGTGAATGTGGTGGATACTACCGCGCCGGTCATCACCCTTCTGGGCGAGAACCCGCTTGTACTCGTCGTGGGGACTCCCTACGTTGAGCCGGGATACACCGCTACGGACAACTATGACGGAGATATCACCACGAATGTAGTCGTGAGCGGGTCAGTCAACCACGATGTTCCCGGTGCGTACACTCTGACCTACAACGTCTCCGATCTCGGTGGGATTCCCGCGGAAGAGAAGGCCCGGACGGTGATTGTCGTCGAGGAACCTGTCGTCCTCGAGGTAATCATAGCCAGCGACGGGACTCTCTCCTTGACCTGGAACGATTTAGGCGCCAACTTCGTGTACACGGTCGAATCGAGGACAGCGTTGCTCGACGGGGATTGGGCTCCGCTGCCTCCTGCAGATCAGTGGCCCACGGCGAGCACGAGTTGGGCAGGCATCTCCAGTACGAACGGGCAGATGCTCTTCTTGCGAGTAAAGGGCGAGCTGCTGCCCTGAGCGACCGTGACATTACCGCAGACACGGAAGTACGAGACCGCAGAGGTCCCCGAGAGCAGGAGAGGCAAACACAGCAACACCACACAGGATTAACAGGATTTTCAGGATTATCCTGTCTATCCTGTTATCCTGTCCAAATCGCGGTTAGCCCTCCCCGCCACCGAGGCGTTGCGCCTGGAGGACGAGCTCCTGTGCTGGCACCCCGTACGGGCATCGCTCGGTGCATTGACCGCACTTCGTGCACTGCTCGGCTTTTATTCGCGCGCGGCTGTACTCACTTTTCGCCCAGTCCGCAAGCCCGTAATGGCGAGCGTACAGCTCGAGCCGCAGAATGCGAGGGATTTCGATCTTGGCGGGGCATGGCAAACACCGGTTACAGAGCACGCAGTTCTCCTTCACAGACTCGTGAGCCTTTGGCCGCAGAGCCTTCTCCCGCTCCTCACTGAACCCCTTGAACCGGACCGCGGCTCCGATGCCGCTGGCAATATGCGACTCTTCTAAGAAGCCGACGGACAAACAGGAAACGTCCTGATACAGCCCGAAGCCAATACAGTTCTCGAGCCTCTCCTCACGGCTGCGGCCAAGAGGCCCATCCAGCTCCGGTGTGGAAGACAAAAGCCGTCCGCGCCAGAGGGTTTTCATTCCCACGACTCCCACGTCCATCTTCTTCGCCGCCGGCACCACCACCTCGAGAAACTCTCGCCAGATGGGGTTCACGGGAACTTCAACAACCTCGATCTTACCCGTGTTGAGCATCCTGACCATAGCAGTCGGCGCCTGGTGGCCCGTCGCGGCGATGTGCCGGATTTTCCCCGCCTCCTTTGCCTTCTCCAGGTCGGGGAGGAGCTGCTGGATAAGCCGATCAGCCGTATCCTCGCTCATCCACGTCCCGTGCATACCGTACACGTCAATGTGGTCTGTGCCGAGTCTCTGGAGGCTCTCCTCCAGCATCTCGCGCGCTGAGTTCCCTCTCCCCAAGGGGCATCGCGAAAAGAGAATCAACTTGTCGCGTTTCCCCTTGATGGCCTGCCCGAACGCCTTCTCAATATAACCCCTCCCGTAGATGTACGACACGTCTATGAAATTCAGCCCCAGCTCCATCGCCTCGTCGAGCATCTTCGCGATGGTCTTCTCCGGGACAGGCGTCGGCACTTCCTCAAAGAGCGGCGCCCCGCCGAACGCTAACTCGCTCACCATCAACCCGGTCTTGCCGAGGCGTCGCTTTCGGAGTTGCCGCGGACCGGCCGCCGGTTCCTCTTTCTCCGAAGCAGCGCGCAGCGAAAACCCCCTGAGTGAGACAATCGCCCCCACCGCCGCCGCGGTACTCCGCTTGATGAACTGCCGGCGATGAACCAGCCCGTTCAGCGAGTCCTTCTTTCCTCTTCCTTGAGTGCTGCTGTCTTCGCGAACCATAACTCCTACTCCTTGGATGGCTTGTTCACGCTTACCGCAGGCTTTCCTAATAACTGTCACAAACCTTTCACGGCGGTCCGAATCAGGACGACCCACCGTGAGCACTGTCGTCGGCTGCCGGGCTTCAGCCGGCATCCCCCGCCTAGCCACCGTCTTCAGGCGGTGGTATCAGGGTTGCGAAGCTTTCTGGCCGGAGCCGGCTTTAACCGGGCTTCTCGACCAGCGGATTCATCCAAAAATACGTCACCGAATTTGCGAAACGGAGCACCTTGTCCCGCGCACTCGCCTCGCCTACAGAACGATTGCCTCCTTCTCGCGGTCGAAGCGTGCGGCTGTCTGCTCGCGGAGGCTCAGAACGCCCATTTGCAGAGCCGTCTGAACGTGGTAGCCGAGGTCCTCGATGGGGCTCCACGGTTTCTCCCGCGTCCGGCAGCACTTCAAGAAATTACGCCAGTGCTCGAGAACATCCTCGCCCCGCTCGACAGCAACGAACTTCTCCTTCCGCTCCGCCCCTGGCTGGGGGCGAATGGCGATGTTGTTTCCCTCGAACGTGATTGTCCCCTCCCAGCCGCGAATCACCGGGCATCTGCCTCCGCTGCTACGATTCGCAATCCCAGGGTAATCGTTGCCTTGCGTGCCGAGCACCGCAATGGTGATTTTCTCCGGGTAATCTATCAGCATATTGAACGTGTCCGGCACCTCGCGTTCTTCGTACCGGAACTTGCCTCCGGTGCCCACGACCAGGCTCGGAAACGTCACTCCAAGCATCTTGACCACGGGAGTGAGGGTATGCGGGAACAGGTCCGTCGAAGGGCCGCCTGCATAATCCCAGTACATTCGCCAGCAGAAGAATCGGCTGACCGAGAACGGCCGCTCTGGCGCGTCGAAGAGAAACGCCTCCCAGTTCAGGTCTGGCCCCGGCTTGGCGTTCGGGTCGTCAATCGGCATTCCTCTCTCGCCCCAATCGCCGATCCGGAAGTAGCCGCACTCCGCGTGAATCGGCTGCCCGATGGCGCCCTCCTTGATCAACTGCGCCGCCTGATGCCAGGCCGTATCCGACATCCCTTGCGTTCCCGCCTGGACAACCCGCTTGCTCTTCTTCACCTCCTGGGACACCTTCTTGGTCAGCTCGAACTGCCGCCAGTGCGTGATAGGCTTTTCGCAATAGGCGTCCTTTCCCGCCTGTACCGCGTCAATCACCTGAAATCCGTGATGATGGTCCGGCGTGGCGATGCACACCGCGTCCACTCGCGTGTCCGCAAGAAGTTCGCGGTGATCCGAGTATCCTTTCACGCTTAACAGCCGCATTGCCGCCTCCAGCCGCGGGCGATACAGGTCCATAACCGCGACCGCTTCCACAGCATCCCCCGCCTGCCCCAACTGTTTCACGTACCCCATGTGCGCGTTCCCTCGCCCGCCGCACCCGATAAACCCGACGCCTATTTTATCGTTTGCCCCCAGTGCGCGAGAAAACGACGCCGCAGTCAACGTCGCACCGACTGCCGCCCCTGCCGTCCTCCCCAAAAACTCCCTCCGATTCAGCCTCTCCTTGAGCATCGTCGTCCCTCCTCTCTGTGTCCTTCGTGTTCTTCGTGGTTTTCTCCGTTCCTCCACTCGCCCTGCTGCGCTCATCCGCGTCCATCTGCGGTTTCTTTCCTTCTATCCATTGGTTACCGTGAGAGAGTATGCCACGAGGCACGACGCAACCGCAATCAATCATTCCTCGGAACAAGCGGAGGGTAGGATTCAACCGATGTGCTGGGTCGGCAAGGAAGGAAGATGATGAGGGGCGAAGCAGGCTGTGCTGACATGGAGGCCCCTGGGTTTGCCCCGCCGTAGCAGCCCCCACGCACCAGCAACGACCATCCGGCGCGTGTTCCGTACCTCGGCACGACACCGGGCTCTAAGTGCAGGCTTTCGCAAATACGGTCACATACTGCATACGACGGTCTGGATCGCCACGACCCAGTCTAAAGGCCACCCCGCCTTGCCGGGCTTCAGCCGGCATCCTCATTTAGCCACCGTCTTCAGGCGGCGGTATTAGAGTCGCGGGATCTCTACTCCGGAGACGGCTTTAGCCGGGCTTCTCGACCATCTGGATTCATTCGTGAATAGGTGACCGAATTTATGAGACACAGCACTAAGGCAACCAGATCTGAACGATAGAGCACGGCTCTGCGTACGCAATCATCGGGAAGTGCTCAAGCGCGAGAACCCAGGCCAATTCGTACCCTTCAGGAACGTACACAGTGCCATCTATCTCGTATTGCCACGAACTGCCCCACTGCGGCTCCAGGCCATCCATGGGCAGGAAAAACTCCTCAGCCGCTTGCGGCAATATTGGGGTGCTGAAAGTCACGACTATCCGGGGTGGATCGGACAGGGGCACCGGCTCCGCACTCTTGACAATTCCGCTGCCCTCTAATGCTTGCACGTGCTCGGAAACATCTCCCGAGACAACCTCGCACCAAATCCTTGAAACCTTGGGGAAGTAGGCTGAAAGGCGCACTCCGCCGGCCTCAAAAAGGGGCCTGATTTCCTCCTCTGTGGCATCCGCGTGGAAGCCGACGGACACAATTCCGGGCCGGAACGGTCCCCCGCCGAACGGGGAACTGAAACGCGGATGATGGTACAGCTCATCATTTCTGACGCTGTTTGCGAATGCCACATCCACAGGGAAAATGGGGTTCTCTGCCGGACGCGTGGCAACCCCCAATATTCTCACTGGCGCTGCTTCATCCGTTGCATGTCGCTTCACACGAAACATCGCCCATCCGACGTCCGGCATTTCGAGCGTCGCTTCGTGGCACAACCCGTCCTCAGACAGCCGAACATTCGCGGGAATAAACGCCCAAATTTTGTCCGGAGCCTCGCTTGTCTTGGCCAAAACAGTGTGCACGGCTGGCGGGCCGGGGTCAGTGAACTTTATGACAAAAAGGCGGGATTCGGACGTGTCCTGACAAGGCGCAAGGTTACCCCCTCCTATTAGGATCACAAATGCGACACTGACAGCTAAAGCCGCTTTTCTCATGGCTTTTCCCCTCCTGAGGCTGCACCAGTGTTTTCCTGAACTCCCCCACACTCCCGGAGAGTCAAGTTAATTGTCTCCCCCTGCCGCCCCTGCTTGTCAAGACTTTTTTTCACTTTTTTTCAGACGCGCAAACGGCCCCCTCTGCCGCCCTTTCATTGCCTCCGGCGCCGGGGTTGAAAAGGGGTGCGGCTACGTTTGAGTGGGACATGCCGCGGGGATTTGCTTGTGACGGCGAGCGCTGAGTCCAGGTTCACTGGGGGGCGCATCCTTGTAACGCCGGCATCTTGCCGGCTGTGCCGGGGGCATCTTGCCCCCCGTTCCACTTCGTCACGGTGCAACAGGCTGCTTGCGATGCGAGGGCGCGACGCCCTCGCGACTGCCGCCGGGACGGCGGCGTTACTTCTGTCCTGGCGGGCCGCTGACAGGCTAAGGTCCATCACTCAGGCGTAGCCGCACCCTGCTCCACTCTCGCGCCGCTCACGGCAGGTCAGTACGCGATCAGGCGGTAGAAACGTTTCCTGCCGGGAGGAGCCTCGTCCGAGGTTCGCAGGATGCCTCCGGTCCCTGCCTGAGCGGAGCCCAGGGGAAGCCACGCGCCGCCGAGTTCCTCGCAATACTCTACCGAATAGGTCTTGCCGGTAACCGAGGACCAGCTCAGGTTCACGCCGCCATCGGGGCTTATGGACAACTGAACGCCGAACAGCGACTCCTTATCCACGGGCGAGGCGCCGGTCAGATACTCGAAGCCGTTTGTCTGCCCGTCGCCATCGAAGTCGTCATTCGGCAGCACGTCGGCGACAGTCAAAATGAGGTCTGCGGCATTCGCGTCAACAATCTGCGTTTCCCAGAGGTCCGGCAGCTTATCGTTATCGCTGTCGGCAAGGGAATTGTCGAGGGCAAACGCTTCACTCGTTGCCGGGTAGTGAGCCTTCAGGGCAAGGGGGCGGATGCGCATTCGCAATCCCGCCTCTTTCCCGCCGCCGAGGTCCGCAATGGAGTCCCAGACGAAGGAATGCGCCTTGCCGTCCGCAGAAGTCGAAAGGTCGCGAGTGCTTTCGCTCGACCGCGCTCTTGCCGCCGGGTACCAGCTCTCGGCTCCATCAGCCGAATAATCTGCCGCGATAGAAGAAATCCTCGCCCGGGCGTTCCAGAGGGTGTAGTTCACCGTGACGAGACCGTTCTCACCGGCGACCGGCGGAGAGGGTATCAGAGCAAACACGGTCTCCGGGTTCAACTCATCGGCGCCAATGTCCGGCTCCAGACGGCCGTACCCCTGCAACACCCTCGGCTCGCCGTCCAAGTCCGTTTCCGTCAAATCGTCCGGCGTCCCATCCCCAATGTCCACACAGGGAGAGTTCGGCAGGAGATGGTAGTCCCGCCCGATGGGTTTGACAAACCGCGGGTCCGCGGAGAAATTGTGGTTTTCTCCGACGAAACTGCCGTCGCGAATATTGCAGTATCGGACGCTCGCTGTTCCCAGGATCGCCAGGTCCGAAAACGTGTTCCACAGCAGGCTGTTCACCAGGCTCACCGAGGATCCATATTCGCCGAAGATGCCGCCGCCCTCATCGGCGAGGTTATCCACGAAAGTGCAGTTGACGATGGTCAACCCACTCCGGTTGTTGCCTGCAATTGCCCCGCCCGAATATCCTGCGGAGTTCAGCGAAAACTGGCATCCCGTGACCATCGCCAGAGCCAGGTCAATGCAGCAGATTCCCCCGCCGAATCCCTCTGCGACATTCTCGCGGAATCGGCTTCTCTCGACCCGCAGCCGCGAGTTCTCGTGGCAGAATATCCCTCCGCCGCTCTCGGCAGAATTGCCGGAAATCTCCGCCTCAACAATGAGAAGCGAGCAGCCGCTCTTGACGAAAACCCCGCCTCCCCATCCCTGGACGGCTTCGTTGCCGACGATAGTACACTTTGAAATCGTCGCGGAAGCGGCCTCACAGTATATCCCACCTCCCACACGGGAGCCGTTGCCGAAGTAATCGCCGACTCCGTTGCGGACGGTGAATCCCTCTACCGAGGAGCCGTTGCCCAGGAGCGCCACGACAGTTCCCTGTCCCAGCGCATCTATCGTCGTCTGCTCCGCTCCTGACCCGACAACGTGGACGCCCTCTCCAACGACCACTCGCTCGCGGTACAATCCCGGAGAAACAAGCACCACGTCGGAGGGTTTCGCCGCGTTAACCCCTTCTTGAATGGTCGGGTAATCCTGCGGCACGCGAATCGGATTGATTTTCAGGGTCACCTCCACGAGCACGTGTTTCTCGGGCGCCTCAAGAGGAACAACGTCAATCGTCGCGCCGTAGGTCCCGACGTCGAGGCCCAGCTTGTTCACCGAGACGGCAATGATGTCCTCCTCGCCCGCGTTCGTCCCGGTCACCGGGTCAACCATGAGCCAGCCGCAGTCCTCCAGCGCCTGCCAGGTCACCCGCGCGATTCCTCGCACTCGAATTGTGAACGACTGGCTCGGAGGATTGCTCCCTCCCCTCCGCGTGGAGAACGCGAGACTGGTCGGGTTGACCTCCAGCGTAATCTCCCGAGGGGCGATGTAAACGCTGAACTGCTTTTCGGCAGACGCGCGGGGCTGCTGGCTGTCCGTGACGCGGATGGTGAACGTGTACTCGCCCGGCTCCGTCGGCGTCCCGTTCAATTCCCCGGAGGGACCCATAATCAAACCGGGCGGGAGGGCGCCGGACGCAATGCTCCAGGAATACGGGAGCTTTCCGCCGCTGCCAGCGAAAACGAGAGCGAAAGGCTCACCGACCTTGCCGTCTGGCAACGGGCTTCCCGTCGCAATTTGTAACGGCGATTTGGGGATGATTGTGATGGACAACTGCCGTTCCGCAGTGTCCGCAGGCGACTGGCTATCCGCGACCCGCACTGTGAAGATGGAAGTCCCAATAGCGAGGTTCGTCGGTGTCCCGCTGATGACCCCGGACGCTTGATCGAGTCTCAACCCGTCCGGCAGCGCTCCCTGGGCGAGCGACCAGGCGTACGGCAGGACCCCGCCTTTCGCTTCGAGGACTTGCCGGTAGAGCGTGCCTTCTTTTCCGCTCGGAAGAGAGGTCGTCGCTATCGTGAGGTCTGCCGGAGAAACGCGGACGGAAAATCCCGCGCGAACCGCATCCGCCGGTGACTGGCTATCATTGACCTCGATATCAAATGCGTAATCGCCGTGCTGCAAGGGCGTTCCGGACAGGGTCCCATCCGAAGAGAGAATCAGTCCACCAGGCAATGACCCTGATGCCACACGCCACGAGTACGGCGGTTTCCCTCCCCCGGCAGCGAAGTCGTACCGGTAGGATTCTCCCACCTTCGCCTCCGGCAGGGGGCTGCTGGACATAATCCGCAGCTCTTCAGCCGGGCGAATGGCGATGGACAACGTCCGCTCGTCCTGCTCGGGGGGAGACTGGCTGTCCGTGACCCGAACCGTGAAGCTCGACGAACCGATGGCGGCGGTCGTCGGTGTACCGCCGATGATTCCCGTCGCGGAATCAAGCGTCAACCCATCCGGCAGCGATCCGCCGGTGAGAGACCAGGTGAACGGCGACACCCCGCCCGCGACCTCAATCAACCCCTGATAGACTGCCCCTTCGATTCCATCCGGCAACGAAACGGTCGTTATTTCGAGTTCTGATGCGGAGATATGAAGCGAGAACTCACGGGTCGCGGCTTCAGGAGTCGCCTGGCTATCCACAACCCGCACGCCGAACGCGAAATCCCCGTGCTGGATAGTCGTGCCCTGGAGCGTCCCATCCGCCGTTAGAGTCAGCCCGCTCGGAAGCGATCCGGAAACCAAAGACCATGCGTACGGCCGCTTGCCACCGGCGGCGACAAGCGCCTGGCTGTAGGCTTCATCAACCTTCCCCGTGGGCAGAGGCGAGGTGGTCTCGATAGACAGGCTTTGTGCAGGCTCGACGGTCAGTCGGAATTCCTGTTCGTCCTGGGCTGGCGAAGCCTGGCTGTCCCGAACTCGAATCGTCAACACCCACTCGCCGATGGCTGCGTTTGTGGGGATGCCCGAGACACGCCCTGTCGCCGAGCTAAGGACAAGCCCGTCAGGGAGTGCCCCCGCCACAATCGTCCACGTGTAGGGCACAACACCCCCCGTTGCCTCCAAGTCTGTGCTGTATGCAACTCCTTCCCGCCCACTGGGCAAGGATAACGTGATGATTCTCAGGTCGGCCGGAGCAATGGTGAGCGCGAACAACTTAACGGCGGCCACCGGAGGTTCAAGGCTATCGTCAACCCGCACATTGAAAGCGAAGCTCCCATGCTCAACTGGCGTCCCTGAGAGCGTCCCGTCCGCAGACAAAGCCAATCCCTGAGGCAACTGCCCCGAAGCCATCGTCCACGCGTACGGAACCTTCCCGCCCGAAGCCAGGAACGTCTGATTGTACGGTTCGCCAACCTTCCCGTCAGGAAGCGGACTCTCCGTTACGATGGTGAGTTCTGAGGAAGGAGTGATGGCGATTGAGAACTGCCGGTCGCTGGCCGCTGGCGGTGCTTGACTGTCTTCCACGCGAATGACGAAAGTTGAGACGCCAATTGCGGCGTTGGTAGGCGTGCCGCTGACCGTGCCTGTGCTCTGGTTCAGGGTAAGCCCGTCCGGCAAAGACCCGCTCACGACTCTCCAGATGTACGGCGACACACCGCCGCTCGCTTCAAGGACATGGATGTATGGCCTTCCCTCCACTCCATCGGACAGGACGGATGTCACCAAGACCAGGTCTGCCGGGGCGATGCGCAGGCTGAATGAGCGGCTGGTTCTCGCGGGCGGTGTTTGACTATCTGCCACTTCAATTGTAAATGCAAAATCTCCATGCTCCGTCGGCGTGCCAGTCAAGCTGCCTGCTCCGTTGAAGGTCAGTCCCGCGGGCAAACGCCCATCAACGACTTGCCAGGCATACGGAACCTTTCCTCCGGTGGCGGCGAATGCCGCGTTGTACGGTACGCCGAGTTTCCCATCCGGCAGGGGGCTTGCGGTCATGATGACCAACTGCGATGCCGGAGCAACAGTCAGGATGAACGTCCGTTCATCTCTTCCTGCGGGAATCTGCGAGTCAGAGACCGCCACCGTCACGCTCCATTGTCCAATCGCCGCGTTGGTTGGAGTTCCGCTGACGAGTCCCGTTACCGCGTTCAGAATGAGTCCTTCCGGCAGAGTTCCATTGACAATAGCCCACGTCAGAGGCTGGACTCCGCCCGTTGCCTGCAAAGCCTGCTGATAGGGCGCCCCTTCAATCCCGTTCGATAGAGACTCCGTAGCGATCCTGAGGTCCGCCGGAGAAACGTGAATGGAGAAAGACCGTGTGACGGAAGCGGGCGGATTCTGGCTGTCCGTGACGCGCAAGGTGAATTGCGAGTCGCCGTGCAGCGCGGGCGTCCCGCTGATTGTCCCATCCGCTGACAGATTTAACCCCTGCGGCAGCGAACCGCCATCAAGAGACCATACATAAGGTAGCTTTCCGCCCGATGCCGCGAGCGATGCATTGTAAATCTGTCCGACTTTCCCGTCGGGAAGACTGCCCGCGGTTGTGATAACGAGCGAGCCTGACGGATGAACGGTAATAGACAACGCACGCTCGTCGGTCGCCGGTTGGCTTTGACTATCGCTCACGCGCACGGTGAAGGACGCCGTGCCGATGGCATCATTCCCTGGGATGCCGCTGATAATCCCGCTGGCGCCGAGGCTCAGCCCGTCCGGAAGCGCCCCGGCAGATAATTGCCAGGTGTAAGGAGGGATTCCGCCCGCGGCGCTCAAGCTCTGGCTATAAGCAGAACCTTCCACTCCGTCCGCAAGGGAATTGGTCGTGATGACGAGGTCTGCTGGCAATATCCGAATGGCCATCCCTTTCGCGTCTGTATCCGGCGTTTGCTGAGAATCCGTGACCCGGATGACGAACGAAAAATCGCCGTACTGCGTCGGAACGCCCGAAAGCCTCCCGTCCGAACCGAGATTCAACCCTTGCGGCAGGGTTCCCGAAGCCACATCCCATGTGTAGGGCAACTTCCCGCCTGTGGCCGTGAACGCGAACCCATAACTCTCGCCAACTTTCCCATCCGGTAAGGGCGAAAACGTCACGATGCTCAGCGGCTTCGCTGGAATGATTGTCAGAGAAAAGGCGCGGGTATCCGTTGAGGGGGGACTCTGGCTGTCGCTCACCTCGACGGTGAAGCTCCACGTTCCAATGGCCGCATTGGGAGGAGTTCCGGTGATGACTCCGCCGCCTGAGAGGGTCAACCCCTGGGGGAGCGTCCCGGCGATGATCCGCCACGAATAAGGTTCTATACCGTCAGCCGCTACGAGGAAAGCATTGTAGGCTTGCCCCTCTGTTCCATCAGGGAGAGATGTAGTCTGAATCGCCACGTCTGCCGGTTCAATGTGGATAATGACCTGTTGGCTATCGCTGTCGGGAATCTGCTGGCTGTCTTCAACCCGGACCACGAACGTGAAATCGCCGCGAGCCGTCGGCGTACCAGACAGCGTGCCGCCGGACGACACGTTGAGACTCGGCGGAGGCGAGCCAGACTCAACCTCCCACACGTGAGGCAGTTTCCCACCCCTCGCTGTAAAGGTGAACGCGTACGCCTCACCGACCTTCCCATCCGGAAGCGTCGGACTCGACGTGATTGTATCGGCCGCCCCTGCCGCGATGCTCACCGAATAACCCTGATCGTCCGTATCGGGCGGACTCCGGCTGTCGCTCACCCGCACGATGAAGTTCCACGTCCCAATCGCGGCATTTGTCGGTGTCCCGCTGATGGTTCCGCTTGAACCGTTCAGCGTGAGACCCTGTGGCAGGACACCACCGACCACCTGCCAAACATACGGCGTTGCCCCGCCCGCTGCCTGCAATGTCTGGCTATATGCAATTCCTTCCGTGCCGGAGGGAAGCGACGCCGTCTGAATGACGATGTCAGCCGGGGAGATAGTGAGCGCGTACTGCTTGCTTGCCGTGTCCGCCGGGTCCTGGCTATCGCTCACCCGGACGGCGAACTGGAACTGCCCGTATTCTTGCGGCGTCCCTGAGAGAACACCGTCTGCCGCGAGGCTCAACCCATTTGGCGGCGCGCCCGACGTCACATCCCAACTATGGGGCAGTCTGCCCCCGCTGGCCGTGAACGTCATGCTGTATGCCGCGCCGACTTTCCCTGCGGGTAATGGCGACGCCGTGCCGATGACGAGGTCCGCCGCCGGGGCAATAGTCAGAGAAAACACCTGCGTGTCGGTGTACGGTGGAGACTGGCTATCTTCGGCCTGAACATTGAAAGCCCATGTGCCAATCGCGGCGTTCGTGGGCGTCCCGCTGAGGACGCCGGTGTTCGGATTGAGCGATAAGCCGTCCGGTAGTCCGCTTGACACCACCGTCCAGCGGTACGGAGGAATCCCTCCCTGAGCTTGCAGCGTCTCCGAATAGGCCTGCCCTTCAACGCCGGCGGGGAGTGTCGTGGTTGTAATCACCACCTCGGGGGGCGAGACGTGCAAATCAAACACAGCCGAGTCTGTCGCAGGCGGGCTGCCCCGGTCCGTGACCTCCACCGTGAACGAGAAATCGCCGTATTCTCCCGGCGTTCCGCTGAGGACTCCGTTCTCCGAAAGGCTCAGCCCCGACGGTAACGACCCGGAAGCGACGCTCCATGCGTAATTCCAGTAGCCCCCTTTTGCCTCGAACGTGAAGGTGTACGGGTTGCCCTTCTTTGCGTCCGGAAGCGGGCTTGTGCTCACAATTTCAAGGGGGACATCGCAGGGCGCCGTAAGCGGACTCCACTCCGGGTCCTGTTCATCCGGCTCAGGGGTGGAGCCCAATTGCCCATGATTGTCGTCTCCAGCGAGGTCGTGAGCGTCCTGCCCGGCCCCCTCGTCGAGATTCCAGTACGCCACAAGCCCCTGTTCGGTCCCCGTCATCCGGACGTTCATTGTCCGGTTGATTTCTTGGGGCGTCCGGCATCGGTTCCAGACTCGGACTTCATCCAGGCGTCCGTTCCAGGAAAGGAGGTAACCCACAGGACTCCATCCGAGCGTCAGAAGCCCGTTGTTGTGAACGGGTTGCAATTGCGTCGGAATGGAGTTCTCCAGTTGCCCGTCTATGTACAGAGAAAGAGTGCTCCCGTCGTAGGTCCCCGCAACGTGGTGCCATTCCCCCTCCAGGTCCGGTGCCTTGGTCTGCGAATAGACCCGCGCATACGAAATCCCGTTTCCGATGCTCCAGCCCACGCATTGCGTGTACTGGCTCGGGTTTCCACGATAATCGTTTATCCCCTCGATGAACATCAGGTAATTGGAGTCGGCGGGGGTCGTGTCCGGTTCCGGCGGAAGGTTCTTGTCTAAAATGGCGTAACCGCTCAAAAGACCGAGGTCCTCAGTCAGCAGAACCCACACTTCCACCGTCATCTGGCTGACGTTGAGGTCCGGGTCCGCGGGCACCTCGACCATGTCATACCACGGGTTGAAATCGAGGCACGTCCCCGCCGCACGAAGCGAAGCAGGGAATGCGGTCATGATGAAAACGCTTGCCGCGACCGTGACAAGCCGCAGGAGTCGTCTCGCGACCGGCATCGCCGGATGTAGCGCGGGCGTCCCCCTGGCCGTAGCCCTCGGGCAGGCTGGCCGCGCATCGCGGCAGAGCGCGGGTGCGCGCAAGCTCGCAATAGCGGTGTCCGGCGCTCGTGCGCGGCCGCGGGCAGGCTCGCCTGCATCACCGGATTTTTTCGGGCTGGATGAAAAAAGGCGCATTCTCCCCTCCCTTAGGAAGACGCTTGGATAGCCCTCTGAGGTGTGAAAAGTACGCAGTTTTGCGCGAAAACACCCATACCCTGGGGCCTCCAGCACAGAAAAGACTTCACCGCAGCTATGTTTCTATATCGCACACAAAACGCTGCTTCGCAAGGTGCAAAATGAGTGCCATCACGACGCATATTTTCCATTGCTTGCTCCCTTGTCCGAATGCCGGGAAAAAAGGCATTGTTCCATCCGGTCCCGCCTGTCGAAAAAGAGGGGCAACTGGCCCACCGGTACCTCCGGCGCGGCTGTATTTCAGCGGGCGGTTGTCCGGCTTGGCCCCATGAGCCCGGAGGCTCTGTTGCCACTATGTGGGCTTGCCCGACCGCGAGACAATAGCACAAAGGCCGGCGGTTACGTTTTGCCGGCTTTAGCCGGCACCCCCTGGGGTGGGGCTACGTTTGAGTGGTTCGTCCCGGCACGCCAAAACTCATGTCTCGCCCTTTCCATCATCACCCGAAGTGGCGTGCGCATCTCTGGCCGAGCAGGCCCTCCGGCCTCCGTACGCGAGGGCAGTCGGATTCCCACCATGAGACGCCAATCGAGCTCATGGGCAGGCTTGCCCATGATGAATCACGGGTCCCGCCACAGGCGGGATGCCACTCCCTCCCCGCCGGGCTTTAGCCGGCGCCCCTCTCGTTAGCCACGGGCTTTAGTCCGTGGCGTTGCTACGCTGCAGGTTTCTGCCTGAGCAGGCTTCAGCCTGGCTTCTCGATGAGGGGATTCATCCGTACTCCTCATACGTAGCCACACCCACTCGCTTCCGCGCCTTGTTTTCGCTGCACCCCCCTGTTACAATCGAAGGCCGGAACAAAACATCGGCCTCGCCGGCCCGTAAGCATGACCGCGCACTCAGGAGTGACGCCATGTTCGCCCACAATCCAGTCCACTCGTCATCACAAGTCGAGAGAAGCGTAGCGCAGGCGTCTCGCCTGCCTCCTCTCGTCCTGAGTCTCTTATCCCTGCTCGCCTGTTGTAGTTCTGCATCAGCCTCTCAACGGACGGTTATCCTCGAATCACCCCCTACGACCGCCGAGCGCTATTCCGTCTTTGAACTGCAGCTCCGAGTTGACAACCCCGTGGCGAAGAATCCCTTCACCGAGGTTACCGTGGCAGGCCAATTCACACACAGCGGCGCAGACTCTCTCACCATTAAAGGCTTCTGCGATTCCCCCGAAGGGCTGCTCTTCCGCGTTCGATTCTGCCCGCAGGAAGTGGGCGACCACAGCTTCCTCGTAACCTATTTTGACCGCGAAGGCAGCGAGGAGTTTCGTGGCAGTTTCACTTCGAACGAAGCCGGGCGCAAGTGCTTCATTCGCGTGGACCCAGAGTACCCAAATCACTTCATGTACGAAAACAGCGGTCATCCCTTCATCTGTTCCAAAACAGCCTGGGTAATCGGCGATACCGTTAACTGGCGGGGCTTTCTCGACAAAATGGTCACCCGAAAGGAAAATTGCATTCGCTTCGGCGTCGAGACGAATTACTACCACGAGACCATCGGCAAAGACGTCTGGCCGTGGGGCGGCACTCGCTCGAATCCCGATTTCTCCCGCTTCAATCCGGCGGTCTGGCAGAAGCTCGAGCAAATCATTGCCTACGCTGCGGAGAGAGGTATCTTATCCGAGCCGGTCATCTTCTGCTCCCTGCGCCGTGAGAACCCGACCGCCCCCGACCCTGAAATGGAACGATACTGGGACTACCTCATCGCCCGCCTTTCACCCTTCACGAGCATCATCACATGGCAACTCTACAACGAATACGCTTCGGCAAAAAGCTACCAGCAATACATGGCCGAATACATTCGCCAGCGGGATCCTTACAAACACCTCATCTGCTCCTCCGCCGGGACGACGAACGACGCCCTCTGGCCCACCGAGCCCTGGATGGACATCGCCATCAACCACTCCTGCACCGACGACAGCCAACTCGAATCCCGCTACCACGCTATCGCCACGCGCATCCACGGCTACGGCAAACCCGCCTGGTGCGACGAGACCGGCCGCGAGAACCGCCACGGCAACAACTCCGGCGTCCACCGCCGCAAGCAGTACTGGACGTGGAACATCTGCGGGGACTACTGGTCGTACCATTCCTGGGAAGGGTGCGAGGGGATCGATGACCTCGCCTACAATGGACCGGGTTCGGACTTCCTACAGTTCATTCGCCCCTTCTGGGAGAAAACGGAATGGTGGAAGATGCAACCTGCCGACGAGCGCGTTCTGAACAACCCCCTTTCCCAATACGAATGGTGCATTGCCTCCGACAACGAGACCGTCGTCTATATGGTCAACGAGGCGGAGGGCGCCTCGACCACGGAGGGAACGATTGAGCTGGCAGTCGGAGCCGGTTCCTATTCCGTAGTGTTCTATTCCCCCGCCAGCGGCACATACTTGGAAAAGTACCAGCGCTCCGGCTACCACACGGGCGGGAAGCTCTCTCTGACCCATCCCCCCTTCGTTGACGACCTCGTCGTCTATGTGAAACATGATAACCGCCCGCAGCCGGCAACCATTCCTCGGCGGGAGGGACAAGACGGACTGAACCTGCGAATATCGTGGGCGGGCGTCTCTGACGAAAGCTACTGGGTTGAATGCAGCCCCGACCTCTTCCAGTGGCAGAACGCCTCATCCCTCTCCGACTATGAGCCTCCTTCCTACCACAAGACCGGCTCCTGGTCCTGGCCAGACTCCTCTTGGACTACAGTTCCCACGCGATTCTATCGTCTGGCGAAATGAACAGCCATACCGCCCACTATTACATTTCCACACGGAAGAATTGCACCGTCGTCGGCACGCTCAGCGTGAACGACGTGCTCTCGCCCTGAGAGGAGATAGGGGCCTTTCTCGCCCTGACCCACTCTCCGCTCGACAGGTCATCGCACAGCCAGACCATGTACCTCGCCAGCGGCTGGCTATTCCAGGTCAATACGAGGCTCTCCCCATTTACGACGCTGAGCGCCGTCAGGACGAAGGGCGCCGCGTTGTGCTCGTATGCTCCCATGTCCACCGTCAGCGATTTCCCGCCGAAGGCGATGCGAAGATTTCCGTCCAGGTCTAGCCCGAATGAACCCAGCGACATATTGTCTCCGGCATCAACGCACGGCGAGCCGGGCTCCAGCCGGTAGTCTCCTCGCGGCGCATCACGAAAAGCCGGGGGACTGGTCATGTTCCCGGTGCCGCCGCCAGTCCAGTCCTGGATGCAACTGAACGAAGGAATGCTTGCTGTGTCAATCTGATCCCCCGAGTTCACTGCGTCGTTTGCCCAGAAGATGCAATTAGCGATTGTGCCCATGCAGTTGTATATCCCGCCTCCGCTGAGTCCGGCAGAATTGCCATAGATGGTGTTGTTGACGATGCTCCCGTCGCACCGAGCCAATCCCCCAGCCTGCTCGTCCGCCGAATTCGATATGATCAAATTGCTTTGCATAACCCCATCGCAGAACGCCATCGCACCGCCCATGGCAGCGGAGTTCTCCACGAAGACATTATTCTCCACTAACCCATCGCAGCCATACAGGCCGCCACCGCCGACTGGTCACCCCTCATCCGCACGGTTGCCAGTGATGATGTTGTTGCGAATCGTGGCGAGAGTGTGGGTGCTTTCCGTGCCGCCTCGGACGCCGCCGCCGTAATCCGCCCTTCCGTTGCGAATCGTGAAGCCCGCGAGGACGCAAATCGCCTTCTCCGTGCCTGAGAAGCTCACCGCCGAATCCGCCCCATCACCGTCAATGACGGTCCCTCGCACGACTTCCGGGTCCAGCGGATTCGTGCTCCGCAACACGATATTCTTGCCTTCGAACCGGATATTCTCCAGGTAGGTCCCCGGCGCCACAACGACCCTGTCCCCATCCGCCGCCGCGGCTATCCCCTCCTGAATGCTTTTGAACGCCTTTGCCCACGACGTCCCTTCGCCCGTCGCCGGCGCGTCCGCGTCCACGTACCATACTGACGCGACCGCTCCGGCCGAAAACCTCGCCGCTGCTGCAACACACGCAAGCAAGACTGTCTTCCGCATCGTCTATGTCTCCCTCTTGATTTGAATCGAGCTCTGCGCCGGCCGCGCTCGGCTTGTA
The DNA here is from genome assembly GCA_030691545.1 of bacterium. Classification (GTDB taxonomy): domain Bacteria; phylum Auribacterota; class JABMQX01; order JABMQX01; family JABMQX01; genus JAUYEE01. Next base: position 65,821 of record JAUYEE010000115.1, read on the forward strand.
GCGCATTGCTTGGGGCAAACCGCCGGTAAGCCCCGATGAACACAGATGCTCGCTGATTCTCCGTCGGTCTGCCTGCATTAAAATTTGTGTTGATCCGCGTGCATCTGCGGTTGAAACTTTGCTGCCTGCTTTGCCTAACACGCCATTATGGCATTGTTCAGGCACGTCAATTCAAGTCCCCGTCAGACCGTGCTCAACAGGTCAGCCCATGCGCGGCGGTGCGTGATGTCCGAATTGTACGTATCAAGCTGTGTTCCCACTTCACGCAGGAAGTCGCGCCTGCCCTCCTCACCAAGAAGGGCAAGGGCCACGCGCGCAAGAGAGGCCAGGTCGGTTACATACAGATTGTGCCCGCTCACGAACTCCCTTGCGATCAGGCTCTGAACCTCTTCCTTGTCCTCGACGGCGATCCCCTGCTGCGCCACGAAGAATATCTCGGACACCTGCTTTTCTCGAATATTCCTTATCTTGCCCTTTAACTGGTTGATTGCGAGTTGCCTGTCTTTCACCTCGACCGCGAGCACAACTTCTCCCTTTTTGGAGACGCACTCCAGGTCGGCGAGCATACCGGTGGCAGCGTCCGCGGAGGTAATACTGGCGCGCTTCACATCTGAGTAAAGGCGAAACCGTCTGCCAATGACCGCAAAAACGGCAGAGGTCAGCGCCAGCAGGCGGTCGCCCCCGGAGAGGTCACCGAGGAACCCTTCAATGAGCGACAGGCTTTGATCCAGGCTGATACGCTTGGGGGCGGGATAAATCACACGCACTTCGGTTAACCGACGATAGACCTCGGTCAACACCTGCCTCAGGACCTTTCTCGTGAATTCGACATCTGCCTTCATCTCGACCGCGCTCAGGACGGCGCAAAGCCGATCCCAGTCGCCCCGATTTTTCTGCGCCGCGCGATACTTATCTGATAATTCCGGAACCCGCAATGGGTTGTTCACGTAGGGCTCCGGCGACCCGCCCAGCACGTTGTCGTTTGCCTGGTCGAACGGAACGACGACCTTGTGTGCGACGGTGCGAGCGTCGAAGGCGCCCGCACCTCCGCGCGACGCCTGCAAGCAGCGGCAATCCAGATCGGGGTCTGCCAGTTTTGCTATGAGCTGGGTTGGGAGAACGTAGCGGTAGCTCTTGGTAGTTGAAGCGATAACACGCCGCACGCCTTCGCGGAGTTGCTCGTCGTGGAGACAATCCTCAAGTCTGCCCGTTCTGGCAAGGGCACAAATCCCTTGCCATGCATCGTCAAGGATCTTCGAAGCTTGCGTGACGAGGTCTTTGGGCACCCTATCGCTCACCTTTCAGTAATTCATCCACAGCGCCTCGGTTCGCGGACGCTTGACCGAGTGGCAATTCTTCGCCTTGCCCTCTTCCCGACGCCAGCCCTTGTAAAGGCCGTTCATTAGATCACACCGATACCCTGACACCGCCGCTTTCCCCTTGACGTTCGATAGCGCCCGCGCGAGCTCACGGTGCTCAGCATCGCTCATTTCAAAGCCGTACGCCTTGCTGTCTTGCCTCGCCTCGTGGGGATACGGAGGATCGCAGTAGAAGAGCGTGTTATCGCTGTCGTACAGCCTGATGACGTCGAGAGCCGGTCGGTTCTCTATTTGAACCCGCAACAGGCGCTCGGCAATCCGCGGAAGGCTCTCCACGCTGCCGAGCCACCGTGAGACCACACCCGACATGCCAGCCCTGCTCGTATTCTTGCAGTTCGCCCACCTGCCCAGAGAAGCTGTTTGCGCGAGCCCCGTTCTCACCTGGCGGGCCCGTACAAAAAATCGCCGGGCACGCTCCAAGTCCGAAAGATGCGGACCGCGATCGGTCACGGCCACGTAGAACTCCTCCCGCGAAAAGGGGGTCAGCCCTATCGCCTCGATGAGCTCATCTTTCTGGTCCCTGAGCACCCGGAAGAAGTTCACCACTTCCCCGTCAATGTCGTTGTACGTCTCGACCGGCGATGGTTCCCGATTGAGCAAGACTGCCGCGGACCCCCCAAACGGCTCACAGTAGTGGTGCGCTTCAGGGAGCAAGGGCAGCAGCCAATCGAGGTGGTTGTATTTTCCGCCGTACCATCCGAAGCAGATGATTTTGCGCCGCGGACGCCTCGAGAGGGCTGGCGCCAGGGGCATGCCCCCGGTATCCTTCAGAAAGAGTTGAGAAGGTCGTCTGGCCATTCGGCTACCTTCTTTCTTCGCCTGTTTCTCAAAGCCAAAGTGGAAATCGCCTCATGAACGCCTACTCCGCGCGGAACCGTCGCGTTACTTCACTGGAGCAATCCTAAGCGCAGAGGTGGCTTATGTCAACATCATCGCGGGAGCGGCCTCTTCCCCTCCAAGCACTTTGGGCGACTCCCGATCACGCCGCCGCCAAAAGCCGCACACCAAGCAACTCGAGCCAGAAGCACGCTCATGGCAAAACCTTCCCCGGGTTGAGGACGTTATTCGGATCGAAGACGCGTTTGATGTCGCGGGTGAGGCGGACGGCGACTGTTCCGATGGCTTTTTCGAGGTGCTTTTTTCGCGTCACGCCGATGCCGTGCTCGCCAGTGATTTGCCCGCCAAGCGACAGTGCGATGTCGAAGATTCTCTCGCTGATTTCGGGGATGATCCTCTGCCACTCGTCGTCGGGGCGATCCTCCTTGAGGACGTTGACGTGGACGTTGCCGTCGCCCGAGTGACCAAAGCAGACAATCGGATACTGATATTCCTTCTCGAGCCTCTTCATCCCAGCGAGAAGTTCACCAATTCTCCCGCGAGGGACGACCACGTCCTCCATGTGGTTGAGGGGGCTTTTCATCTTGAGCGAGTCAATGATCGCCCGGCGCGCTTGCCAGAGCCTATCCTGGTCGGGGCGGTTATCGGCTATGAGAACGTCTATCGCGTTGTGCTCCATGCACACCTCTCCGATGACCTCCGCCGCTCCCTCCAACTCTTCCTTGCTGTTCCCGTCGAGCTTGATGAGGAGGAACGCTTCCGCCCCCCGCAACGGCAGTTCCTTTTTCAGGAACGCCTCGCACGCCTCCATGCAGTCGCGCCCCATGAACTCCAGCGCCGTCGGCAGGATTTGTCTCTCCAGGATCGCGGAGACCGTATCCCCCGCCGACTGAAACTCGTTGAACGCCACAAAAAGGTCTATCGTCACTTTCGGCAGGGGAATCAGTCGCAGGACGATTTTCGTGACAACTCCCAACGTCCCTTCCGAACCGACCAGAAGCCCTATCAGATTATATCCCGTCACGTTCTTGACCAGCTTCCCGCCCGTCTCAACGATCTCGCCCGACGGCAGGACAACCTCCAGTCCACACACATAATCTTTCGTAACGCCGTACTTCACCGCGCGGGGTCCGCCCGCGTTCTCTGCGACGTTCCCGCCAATGCTACAGGAATCGAGGCTCGCCGGATCCGGGGGATAGAACAATCCCTCCGCCTCGACCGCCTGGTGGAGTTTACCCGTGACGACCCCCGGCTCGACCGTCACCATCAGGTTTTTCTTGTCAATCTCTAAGATTCGATTCATCCGCTCCAACGACAGAACGATTCCCCCGTGGACCGGCACCGCCCCGCCCGAAAGACCGTACCCCGCTCCGCGAGGCGTCACGGGAATCATCTGCTCGTTGGCGAACCGCATCAGCCTCGAGACCTGCTCGGCATTCGTTGCCCGCACGACGACCTCCGGCTCCGCGCGAAGCCCCGGCACCTCATCGTGTGAGTACTTCTCCTTCATCTCCGGCTCGACCAGCACATCATCCGCTCCGAAAATCTCCTTCAAAAACTCAATAGCCTTCTCATCAACCTTTCTATACATCTGCAAACCTTTCCATCGTCTCGCTCGGTAACGCAGGCGTCCCGCCTGCATGCTCCTGAAAAGTGACACCACCCGATGCGGGCGGCAAAACTCTGCGAATCCATCTCGCAGGATAATACCCCTTTGGCGGGAGCGGATGCAACGGTTCACAGACAGCGGAGAGTGGCTGTGTTTCAGTGGCAGAAGGGACTGCCTTCCTTTCAGGCTCGCATGGGGCTATTTCGCCCTTTCAGGGCTT
>JAUYEE010000133.1 GCA_030691545.1 bacterium
AAAAACCGGCCCCCTGCAAATCAACAACTTACGACACCAACTGACAAACATAGGCTAGGATGGGTGAGGAGCTACGAAGTTATCCGGTTAGAAAAGGATGGAATGATCGCAATGATGAAGAAATCAATGGTTCTATTTCTCCCGTTGTGCCTCCTTGTTGGCCTTGCCGCCTCACAAGAAATCGACGACCAGTCTCTCGAGCGCCAAATTACCGCAACCGCCGAAGAGCTGATCGAAAAAGGCAAGGTCTTCAAGATGAGCGAACTGGTTAGCCAACTCGACCGTTCGTCTTGCCAATTGAAGCTACCGCCAGCTGAGACTATTGCCAGCAGCGCTCAAGAGCTTTATGAGAAAGCCGGCAAGAGCGTATTAATCATCTCCAGAATTTACAGGTGCGATCAGTGTGGTCATTGGCATGATCGTAGCACCAGCGGATTTCTCATTACGAGCTGCGGTGCTGTTGTGACCAATTATCACGTGGTTGATGCAGCTGACAATGAAACCATGGTCGCTACGACATCTGACGGGAAAGTGTTTCCAGTGAGGGAGGTTCTGGCGGCGAGTAAACGTGATGACATCGCTATACTTCAGCTCGATTTATCAGGCGCAGATTATCATCTTACCCCACTGTCCATTTCCCCTCATTCGCCCGTAGGGTCCAAGGTCTATGTGATAAGTCACCCGGAAGGGCGCTTTTACACGCTGACGGAAGGAATTGTGTCGCGCCGTGCGGCCATGCCCACAGACAAGGGTAAGGCCAGTCAGTTGTTCATCACAGCCGACTTCGCTAAGGGGTCTAGCGGCGCGCCTGTTCTTAACGAGGATGGTCAGGTTGTCGGGATAGTAGCCAGCACCCATTCGGTATATTACACGGACACGCAGGAGCTCCAAGAAGACCTGCAGATGGTTTTCAAGAGCTGTGTCCCAAGTAACAGCTTGTTGAAGCTGGTCAAAACCCCCGACTCATAGGCGAAAACCGCAAGCCGGAAGTTGTTAGGCACGGATTCCCATGGCTGGCCGGTCAGGGGGCTCGCCGAAGAGTAGATTTCCCCTTCTGGCCTTTTTCCCTAAATCTACAATATGAAGCTCGACGGCGTGTGCTTCTGTCGCGCCGCTAAGTTCTGTTTTTCGACGACAGCAAAGCGTATGCACGTTCATGTGGACGAACGGCGTACTGGGCTGCCGTTGTGAATGCGGAGCGCAATTGCCAGGAACACGTGGCGTAGCGTAAAATGGAAGAAATCCTCGGGGAACGAGAAGAAGATGAAAACACTGATCGTTATTGTGTGCATGGTGGTTCTCGCAGGTGAACTTCCTGCGCAGGAACTTCAGGTTCTTGAGCGCCAGGAACTACCGAATGGGCTGGTCCGGGAGAAGTTACTTCTTCCGGGGTGGGATCCCAGCGACCCCGTTCCGGCAATTGCCGTCTATCCGAAAGGAAAGACGGGACTTCCCCTCGTGGTCCTGTTCCACTGGTTCCAGGGAAGCAAGGAAGCAATGGAGCCTTGGGCACGGGAGTTGGCGCCGAAGGGATTCTTCGTTCTGGCGATTGATCTTCACTTTCACGGCGAAAGGACGGTAGGCGGTATCTTTGCCAGACCGGATCTCCCCTCTCTTGGGGAGGAGTACAGCGTCTTTGTTCATCAAGTTTCAATCGCCCATTCCGCCCGCGATTTTCCCTTTATTCTGGAAAGCCTTCGGGGCCGCAAAGAAATTGACCTTGGGCGTGTGGGAGTCGGGGGCATTTCCATGGGAGGAAGCTTAGCCCTGGTTCTTGCCTGGCAGGAGAAGCGCATCTCCGCCGTCGTGTCTCTGGTCGGTGCTTGTGACTTCTGGTGGGATGTAACGAAGATCACGCCGGGGCCAGAACAGGAGGAGAAGAAAAGAAGCTACGGCCCTCGGGTACAGCGTTTGGTGTCCTCGATCGATCCGTGGTCGCGACTCAATAGCATGCCGCCGAAGGCGCTGTTTGTGGCAAACGGCCGCAAAGATCAGTTTATTGACATTGAATCCATGCGGCGCTTCGCCACAAAGATGAAAAAACACTACGCTCGTTTTCCAGAGCGTTTTTGCTTTCGGGAAGAGGAGGTCGGCCACGAGGCAACCGACATTATGCGACGTGACGGCGGAGAATGGTTTGCCCGGTATCTCAGAGAACAAGCCCCCGAGAAGAAGAGAGAGTAGAGATGATTGGAGGCAGGCATTAATGCCGAGCACCTCAATCAAAAAATGCAGGCGGGGACGCCTGCGGTACATTCACGGGCAACACGGCAGGATGCCGCGTCCACAGGGGTTGGTCGCATTCTGACGCTGCGGGTTTCCGCCTGAGCAGGCTTTAGCCTGGCTTCTCGATGAAGGGATTCCTCCCTACCCCCTCATACGTAGCGACACGCTTTCGCACTCAAACGTTGCGAAGAGATCGGGATTGGGTCATCGTTTGTCCATAGTGTGAGGCAGGCAGGTGGCGCAGTTAGCGGAGCACGCGATGTAGGTTCTCGGTGTGTCCCGACGTTCGCTGTCACAGAAGAGAAAGAGCTGCTTCACGATAATCATCGTTCGTGACCTGTAACTTCATTTGGATCGTGAAAGAGGAGTGTGACATGGAGAAGAACTCGCACGTTTCCGGCAAGACCTCAAGGCGAAGTTTCCTCAAGGCGGCCGCAGCGGCTGCGATCTGCGGCCCACATTTCATCCGTTCGAGCGCGCTGGCATGTCCCGGCAAATTCGAAGCGAACGACCAGATCGGAGTCGGCTTCGTGGGCATAGGGGGCCGTGCCCAGGGCACGCTGATGAAGCTTGTGCTGGAACAGCCACTTGGCGCCCGAGTCGTAGCAATCGCGGACTGCGAGGAAAGTCGCACCCGCACAGCCGTAAAACAGTTCCCCCAGAGCAAGGATTGGGGCATCTACCAAGATTACCGGAGGATGTTCGACAAAGAGAAGCTCGACGCGGTCTTTGTGCCGACGACCACGCACGCCCGCGTGCTAGTCTGCATCCATGCACTGCAAGCCGGTTTGGACGTCTATGCGGAGAAGCCGATAACGCTGACCATCGGAGAAGGGAGGCCGCTGGTGAAGGCAGTCCGGAGGTACAAGCGGGTCCTCCAGGTCGGCTCACAGCAGCGCTCCATGCGAATCAACACGTACGCCAGCGACTTGGTCCGAAACGGCGCGATCGGCAAGGTACATACCGCGTTGTGTCGCGCCTTCCTGGGGCCGGAGCATTACCAGCCAAAACCTGAAATGCCCATTCCGGAGGGTCTAAATTGGGATATGTGGTGCAACCAAACTGAGCTTCGCCCGTACCACACGGAGCTTCACCACGAATGGGCCAGGTGGTGGGATTACGACGGCGGTGGCCAAATCAACGGGATAACCGGTTGGGGAACGCACGCCATTGACCAGATTCAGTGCGCGCTCGGAAAGGACGACACGGGGCCCGTCGAAATCTGGCCGGTCACGCCGGGCCCCACCGGCAAGCTGGCCATGCGTTACGCGGACGGCACGATGCTGAAGCTCGAGTTGGGACTTGAAGATGGGCCTGGCCTCGGTGGCATCTTTCTGGGGGAGAAGGGGAAAATTGAGATTGACCGAAACGTCTTCACGGCTGACCCTCCGGAGCTGACCGGCAAGGTTCCTGAGCCGGATGCTCTGGATACGCTTCCGCACATTCAGAACTGGCTCGACTGTATTCGCACGCGAGAGAGGCCGACAGCAGATGTCGAGATCGGCCACCGCACGACAACGATTTGTCATCTGGCGAATATCTGCCGTGAGCTTGGTCGCAAGCTGCGATGGGACCCGCAGAAGGAAATCTTCCCCGATGATGCCGAGGCGAATGCGCGAATCCATCGCCCTCGTCGGAAGGGGTATGAACTCCCCGAAATTCTGTGAGACATAAGTACATCAGTTCACAAATACGACGACGGATCCGAGACCCCGCCAGAGGCGAGGATATTTTTCGACAAGATTCACAGGATGGACGGGATTTGAAAGCCAGGACACAAAGTTACAACCGATTGGTCCGCCCGCCCACACATCGCCCTCTCATGACCGAAACTCATGAAATTGGAGGCGGGACGTACAGGATTCACGGGATCCTGTCCATCCTGCTTATCCCGTCGTTGAAAAAGACGTCATCGAATTTATGAATCAGAGCACTTAGAAAACATCTTGCCCTTCTTCAACCTCCCCGACCCTGTAGTGGCGCATTGGCCCGATAAACAAGGGCTCCATCCGGTGGAGCAGTGAAGAGCGAGAAGGAGTCTCAAGCAAGGAGTCTCGCTATGAAAAGCACGCTGGAATCACGAATCCTCTTTCTGTGCACAGTCATTGTCATCCTCGCCTATTCTCAGCCCATCTTGTCCCAAGCCCAAACGGGATTTCCGAGAATGGGTATGATTGTCCGACATGACGACCGCATAAACGACATCATCCCGCCCGACGCGGCGATTGAACTCCTTGCCTCAGGATTTGAATGGTCGGAAGGTCCACTGTGGATTCAGGAGAACGGCCGGGGTTATCTTCTATTCTCCGACATACCTCGCAACGCGGTCATGAAATGGGAAGAGAGCGGGGGCATTACTCTGTTCATGAAACCCTCCGGCTACACGGGCGTCACTGATTATGGCCGCGAACCAGGAAGTAACGGTCTCACCCTGGACCTTCAAGGGCGCATCATCTTCTGGGAACACGGT
>JAUYEE010000327.1 GCA_030691545.1 bacterium
ATCCCTTCACCAAGTACCTCGACAACGTCTGCCAGCCTTTCCAACGAGTCCGCGGGGACATCACCTAACGGCAGCGGAACATGAACGAGGTAATATCCCTCCTGCTTCTGGGGCACGACATTCTTGTCTCGCCATTCGGGAAACCTTTCGTCGGGCCGTTCTCCGAGCTCCGCAACGCGAGTGTTGTTATTCCACGGCAGTTCTCGCACCTGTGGCGGGGACAGACCGGCAGTGCGAAGCTCTGATAGCTCCGCCTCGTACAACTGCCGGAATCGCCCAAAGCCGATCTGTTCGATCAGAAAGCGCAGCCTCGCTCTCTGTCTGTCTTTTCGGTTGCCGTGCTTGTCGAAGACTCGCTTGACTGCCTCAGCAATGAGATGGACACCCCCTGCGGGGACGAACTCTTCAAGCAAATCTGCCACCCGGCTGTGGGCGCCCATGCCCCCGCCAACATACACTGCGAACCCCAACTCATCGCCCCGCCTCCTGGCGATGAATCCGACATCGTTCACGGTTGCTCCGGCGCAATCGCGCGAACATCCGGAAAGGGCGATCTTGTACTTTCGCGGCAACGCGTAGCTGCGCGGCTCAGACAGCAAAAACTCCGTCAAAGCCACAGCACACGGAGCCACATTGAACGCCTCTCGCGCGCAGACGCCCGCATCATAACATGCCGTGATGTTGCGCACCGTGTTGCCGCCACCGCCTTTGGTTGAAAGCCCCGCACTGAACAGCTCTACAAGGGCGGGGTGGACGCTGTCGAGCAGGACACGATGCACCTGAATATCCTGGCGGGTAGTCACGTGGAGGACACCGTTGCCGTACTTCCGCGCGACTCTCGCAAGGGTTCGCATCTGGTGGGGAAGCACGCACCCCGCAGGGCAGCGAACGCGCAACATGAAAGTTCCCTCCTCCCGCTGCTCATACACGCCCTGTGTGACATGAAAGGAACGGAATTCCTCTGAAGACATGGACCCATTCCTGAACCGCTCCGTTTCTGTTCTGAACTTGTTCAAATCTTCTTCAAGCATCTCCGGCAGCTTAACGATTTGCATTGCATCTCCACCTCTCGACGTGGGACATAAGCCCCGTTGCTGGATTATCAGCCGCTGCTGCCCGGTAGCGCAGGCGTCCTCGCCTGCAACCCTAAATCTGGTAGTCAGTCTTGAGGGGCCTGGTATGGATGCCGCACTCGCCCCCGCATTTGCTTGTCCCTACCCACCGCCCGGCGCGTTCGTCGGGGCCGTTCGTGATGCGCGTGCACGGCAGGCAGCCGAGCGAGCGGTACCCTTTCGCGTACAAAGGATTCACCGGAACCTGCCGGACCGCCAGATACTGCCAGACCTCGCGTTCATACCAGATGAGAATCGGGTTGAGCTTGATTAGCCCTTCGTCGCGCTCCTCGACCTCCTGAAAGTCGGTACGAGTGCGTCCCTCCGTGCAACGAAGGCCCGTCACCCAGCAGGCCACATTCATCTCCTCGATGGCGCGGCGGGTCGGTTCCACCTTAAGGATGTCGCAGCACTGGTCCGGGTCGGTCTCATAGAGCCTGTTCGGGATGGGCACGTCATTGCTGTACACGCGAAGCTCGGGGTACCGCGCCACCGTCTGGTGCATGAAGTTGACCGTTTCCTTTGGCTTGAACCGAGTGGTCACGATGAAACCGCGTATGTCCTGGCTGACCTGTTTGGCCAGGTCCCAGACAGCGACGGAGTCTTTCCCAAGACTATTGGCCACGACAAGCCTCTCTCCGAATTCCTCGTACGCCTCGCGGATTAATCCCAGGGAACGGTCCACCTTCTGGGCGAAGTTGAGGCTTTCTACAAGGCTCTTGACATCCTCTTGATTTGCGATGACCGGCATGCTTTAGTCCTCCATTTCTTCCCTAAATCTGGTACTCAGGGGCTTCCGCAGTGTATCTTTGATCTTGCAGGAATCGCCCGATCGCTTCGTAGTCCTCGGGCGTAAGATTCTCCTTTACAGCAAACCGTTCTAACGGGTGATTTAATTTCCCCCATCCTATGCGCTCCCAAAGCCGCTCGTGCCAGTAGTACAGAATTACCCGGATGCTGTGAAAAAGCACCGTGACGCCGGTCATGGTCCTCCAGTCCGAGGTGATCAGATACGTGATGAGCCCTAAGATCACCACGCCGATCGCGCGCCAGGTCATAGATTTCGCCCAAGAGCGTCTCTTGCTATCCACTTTCGGCCCATTCTCCGCCTATCTCGACCGATTTGGTCGAGTTGTTTCCGATAAAAAAATAAACGCAACGGCATCCCAGGAACTCAGATCGAGTAAGAAGGCACATAGTCTTCAGCCCTTCGTTTCTCGCGCTCCACCAGATCCTGAAAAGTCGTAGTGTCATAGACATCTGAAATCGCCTTGCCCACCTTTTCCCACATCGGAAGAAACACGCAGTCACCGTACAGGGGGCAATCCTGCGTCGAATCGTCTGACACGCAACGAACCGGACCAATCGGTCCCTCGATGAATCGGACAACCTCCCCCACCTTAAGGTGTCCGGGCGGCCGAGCCATCACATAACCACCTTCATTCCCTCTCTGCGAGGCGACGAATCCGCCCTGCTTGAGCTGGCTTAGAATGACCTCCAGAAATCGAGGAGGTATCGCCTGAAGCCTGGCAACTTCGGCAATCTTTACCGGACCCTGGCCATACCGCCGAGCCAGTTCGAAAACTGCGCGCAAGGCGTATTGACACTTCTTTGAAACAAGCATTAGGATACCATTCCCGACTAAATCGGTCAACATAGTAATGATGGGATACACCCTTGTCAAGCTTTTTTTCCTCTTTTTTTGTTCCTCCCACCTACCCGGCTGAAAGAGCCATTTCTGCTTTTCACCTTCAGCGTTGCCGCTGCTTTCCACAAGTTCGGCGCGTGATCCCGACCCCGACAGGAGTTATTGCATGATTAGCCGTCGGCTGTCGTGAGTGCGTCGTTCTGATGAAGGTGGCCGCCAATGGGGCGACTGAAAACGGCGGCGTTGGGTTTGCGAGATGGTGTCGGTGCAATTGAGGGTTTAGGGTTTAGGGTCTGGGGACGCCACCACTGCCGAGTACCCCCTACACCCTAAACCCCACACCCCAAACCGGGATGGGGGGGTGCCGGGGTCTGGGGTTTAGGATGTATGGGACAGGGGCGGACGCCCAGGCTCGCCAGAGAGGCAAGGACCGAAGCTGTGCCTGCCCGCCCAACGAAAGAGCGGAATACTGCGATCCCACCCAGGCGCTGCCACACTTGTGCGAGGCTGGCTTCAATCCTCGAAAAAGTGGAGGGCGCTGCGGACGCCTCGCTTCTTGAAGAGAAAGATCAGGAACAGCCCGGCGAAGAAGCCGCCGATGTGGGCGAACCAGGCGGTTCCGCCCAAATCGGGCAAACCGAGACTGAGCTGCCCGAGGACGACGTTAAGGACGATCCAGTATCCGAGGTAAAGGTACGCGGGCAGTTCAATCGGATACCACAGGAAATAGAAAATGGGGATGATGGTCACAACCCGAGCCTTGGGATAGAGGACCATGTAGGCCCCCATCACCCCGGAAATCGCTCCGCTGGCGCCGATTGTCGGGACGGGGGAGTGAATGTTGACGAACATGTGTGCGACGGAAGCGAGGGCGCCGCACAGCAGGTAGAACACGAGGAACTTCGCGCGCCCGCAGGCGTCCTCGATGTTGTTGCCAAAGACCCACAGGAACAGCATATTGGCGAGCACATGCCAGAGGCTTCCGTGGAGGAAGATGCTCGTGAGAAGGGTCAGCCACTCCGCGCGAAGCCGTCCGCGTTCGATGCGCTCAAGCTCCCTCATCAACAACGTGCGTTCTTGAAACTCCCTCAGCCCTTCACGGAAGCTGCGACTGCTCGCCGGCCTTTTCCAGAACTCGCTCTTGAGCCTTTCCCACGACTTGGCGTACTTCGTTTCGTCGAACTGATTAACGAAGAGTTCGGGAATGAAGCCGAAGCGGTACCACAGGTTGAAAGAAACACGCTCGCTGCCAAAGGGGGACTGGAGGATGAAAAGGCAGATGTTCAGGACGATGAGAGCGACGGTGACGTAGGGAAAATGATGGGTTGGGTTCTTATCCTTGAGAGGAATAAGCATTGCCTGCCCGGTCACATCGCGGCGCTCCGCAGGCCCGGCGGTGGCCTGGCACGCCAAACCGCCCGTGCGCCTGCCTGCCCGGCCACGGGGCCCTGGTCCGCAGGCCCCCAACGGTCCCCCGAGGCGCTGGGGTATGCTGCTGAGACCTCGGCCAGGGACTACGGCCAGGGGATCGCCGCGAAACGCTAATCACTGTTTACGACGCTATTGGCTTTTTACCAGAAAGGCGGCCACTTCGTACTTCGCCATTTTATCTTCTTCTGCCGTAAAGACCACCCTTTTCTTGTAGCGGCGAGCGGAGGTGTCAATTTCATCCATGTCAAAGGCGTCGTAATAACGGACGATGGGGTCGGGTTGGGGTTGTCCTTCTTTGCCGGCGATGTCCACGCGGAACTTCAGCTTGGCTCCTTCGGGCCATTGGGAGGTCAGCTCGGCGCCGATAACCGCTTCGATATGGCGGAGGTTCTTCTTGGCGTCAAGTTTCGAGGAGGTGAGAACGACGACCGGGAAGCTTTCGCGGAGGACTCCGGGAATTTGGGCTTCCCCCTGCTCCTGGTGCGGGTCCTGTGCGGACCCGGCGAAGATGATGCGCGGAAGGAAGCGGTCTTCGAGCGTCGGCTTGAATTCGGCAGGGAAGGGTTGGCACAGTCTCATCGCCTCGAGGATGACGGCGCGCTGCCGCCACTCGATGACGTCGTTCTGGAGGCGGACAAGTTCCTCGTCAAGCGCCTGGAGCCGGCCAGTCAGTTCGCCGAGTTGCTTCTCGTACTTCTCGGTCGTGACCTGGTTGAGCTCCTCCGCTTGCTTTTGGAGAACGAAGACCTGCTTGCGCTGGTCCTCCAACTGCTGGACCCGCCGGTTGAGCTCGGTTTTCTCTATCTCGAACTCCTTGCGTTCCCTTTCGAGTTGCTCGAAGCCAAAGTGGACCTGCTTCATGGTTTTGCTAATCTGCTCGAGGCGGACTTTCACCTCGGAATTCTCCGGGTCTATTTGAAGGTACTGCTCGTACAAGACGCTTGCGGGACCGAGCTTGCCCTCCTCAAAGAGCGTATCCGCGCGGTCTTTCAGGGAACGCAAGTTGATTCTTGCCACGTAATCCTGAATCTCCTTATGGAATCGGGAATTCGGGAACCGGCTCAGGTGAGAGCGGAAGGTCTGGTCCGCGTCGAAGTAGTTGCGCGCGTCGTAGTAGTACTGCCCAATTTGAAAGAGCGAGTCCTCGATGTAAGGCGTGTCCTGATACTGCCGGACAATCTGCCGGTAAAGAAGAAAGGCGACATCCCTTTTTCCGGAAGCCTCGGCGGATTTCGCCTGGTCATAAAGTTGGCTGGCGGATTGCGGAAGTGCCTCGGTAGCAAACAGAACCACGAACAAGGCTGTTATGAAAGGGAGTGACGCGGTCATCGTTTTCTTCCTCCAGTTTTCGCGCAACAACCCACAAGTCCCCGACCTGGCCAGAGTCTTGTCCCTTCGCGAGGAACAATAGGGGAAAATGTCGCAGGGCGGTAAAAGCAAGAAATGTGCCCCAGTTCCCGGATTTTCACGGGAACCCTTGCCGTCTTTCGTTGTCTAAGAGAGTGAGACAAGTGGTACATGAGAAAGCTTAAAGGAGACGAACAGTGAGACGGCAGCAGAACATCTGGATGAGCGTTGTGGCGGCCATAGTGGCTTTTTGTGCAATTCCTTCTGCGATGGGCTCTTACCTCGAGCAGGACGTTGGAAGAGAGCCGGTCGGCCCTCCGGAGAGAATTATCCCACCTCCTTCTCCCCGCAATGAAATCTCTGAACTGATTTCGCGAATTCACGTCGGCGGACCCTATTCCACGAGGAATTTGACCATTTTCCCTTTGAGGCTCGCCGGACCCCACGGTTTTTCGGAGTATATAACACTCGACGAGAGCCTGTCCAGAGGCTATATCGAGATTCTTGAGGGAGAATCCCCAGAGGTCCGCGAAGTTCTCGTCCGCAACAACTCGCGCTATCATGTTTTTTTGACAGCGGGGGAAGCGATTGGCGGGGGGAAACAGAACCGCCTGATTGCTGAGGACGTTCTCCTCGGCCCGCATGGGCCGGTCGTTCGCGTGCCGGTCTATTGCATCGAGAGGGGGCGGTGGTCGCCAGGAGAGAAATTCGGCTCGGGGGGATTCATGGCGCCGATGCCAATGCGCAAGATGGCACAAGAGCGCGTCAGCCAGCGGGCGCTGTGGGAAGCAGTCAGCGGCGCGCTGGAGGAGTCGGGGACACGGGCGGAGAACGAAGATT
>JAUYEE010000337.1 GCA_030691545.1 bacterium
TGCGCGCCGCTGACGTAGAGCGAATAGGCCATGGCCACCACGCTGCGCATTCCGCTCTGTAGCAACGCCGTGGCGACTGAGGCAAAGGGGTCGTCCCCGGCGTTTGCGCCCAACATCGCGGACTGGCAGGCGTTCAGGACCACGGCGGGCACGGCGTGATCGTGCAGCAGGGCGCTCAAGTCGCGGGCGGATTTCGGGTCGGGCTCGCCGTTCTCGTCCTCGAAGACCAGACAGCCCTGGCGTCCCTGGAACTGGTGCGGCGAGTATTCGCCCGTGCCGTCGGCGTAAGCCCCGTGGCCGTCAAAGTGGAGGACGTGGTAGTAGCCGGGGCGGGCGCGGAGGTGGTCGCGAAGCTGGTCAAAGGTCGGCGGGCGCAGGAGATCCACATGGGCGGGCAGGCCTTTCGACTGGATCAACTCGACGAGCGGGCGGGCGATGGAGCGGTAGCGGACGTCGCCTTTGTAGGGCCGCGCGACGACGAGCAGGATGTTGACGCGATCGGTGGGGAGCGCGGCGAGCGGCTGGGGGTCGCGGAGTTTGTTGAGGCGGCGCTCGATGCGGCGCTCGTGGGCCAGGTAGTTGGCTTGAGGGTCGAAGAGGGCTTCCCAGGGCCAGGAGAGGATGTGCGGGTCATCGCTGCGGACCTGGAGGATATCGGAGCCGGCGAGCCAGTCTCCGGCGTCGCGACGATCGAAGAGGGCGTTGAAGGCCTGGGCGCCCCAGGCTTTGAGGGCGTCGAGGACGTGTTCGGCGTGGGTGGTTTCGGGGGGAAAGGGGTAATCGAGGAAGTCTTCCAGGTACCAGCGCAGCTCGCGCATGAGGTGGGAGTTGGGCTGGCCTTCGACCGGGAAGTTGTAGGGCGAGGAGATAGGCACCGGCGCTGCGGACTTGCCGTCCGGGAGGCGGGTCAACTTGAAGACCGGAGAAGACGACCTCTCGTCGTGCACGATTGCCAGCACCGAAGCAGCCATGTGTGGGTATTGTATCCGAGTTGCGGGGTGTGTTGTCCGTTGGTCTTATGTTGTATTCAGCCTGGCTGCCGGACGATTCGGAAGCCGTGCTCGTCGCTCAGGTCACGGCCGCTGAGGCTTGGGTTCCTGGCGCGTGGCGAGCCAGAAGTCGGGATCTGTTCCCTTGGCGTCGAGGACCCTGGAGAAGGCTAATCGGCCCGAACGCCGTTTATGGACCCTGAGCCCGGTCGGTGGTGATAAGGGCCGTTCGCGACAGCTATCGGCTGGAGCGGGACGCGCGCAAACGATTCTGCGACGGCGGCTGGGCTTAACATCGCTTCCAGGACCGTCCAGAACACTGTCCGTGGAGAGAAGCGCGTTTCAGGGGATCTATGCCCTTAATCTGCTCCGCCGCATGCTTGGCTGCCTTCGAGTCGAAACGGACAACTGCCGACTGTACAGCCGCCCATAAATCACAGGACATAATGTGAGATCCATGCTGTTGGACCGCGCGACCCGCAGGGGCCTCACGGTACCAGGCGTTCGGTTCGGTCCCGCGAGGTGTTCAGACCTTCCCTCAGTCCATTCGGCGTAACGGGCACCCGAAGAAACAGCGGGACATCGGTTTTCTCCTCTGCGCGACCAACGTGGTAGCCCGGGTCCATATCTCCCGCTAATTATGCCCGGCTCTATAAAGCCTGTCGAACCGCTCTCGGTAGCGCAGAAGAGCAAAGTCGTGCTTTCCAGCGCCGATTGAGACCGCGCGCCTCCCACGATCAATCGGATCCACCGGTGCTGCTATCTGGAGCTCAACCAACTCAGTTCGATTAGCCACGTTGTCCTGCACCTCCGGCCGCCGCCTCAGTGCTTCGACTACAGCGTCGCGGACTGCTGAACCAAGCCCGTCGACCATACCAGAGCCGCCCGTCATTACAATCTTCAGGCCGTCAATGTCGGTTTGGGGTAGGCGTCGAAAATCGGGAACCCGGTACATATAATCAGCGACCTTCTGAGCGATTCGATTTCTCCAATCCTCAACGAAGTCCTTGTCCCTGTGTTCTGCGAGATTGCTCAGTTTAAGAAGTTCGGCCTCTTCATCAGTGATGTCCTGGCTTAGGCCGCGGTAGTAATCTCGCAGCATTTGTGTCAATTTCTCGCCAGCGTAGTCCATGGTTTCCGCGGGCCTTAAGTAGTTCAGGACGACCTCGCCTCCAAGGCAGCGGGACGACATGAAGTAACCAGCATCAGTCGAGCCCGCACCAACGTCCACAACCAGGAGTTTGACCCAGTGATCCTGTGTTCTTCTTGCCTCCTCCGGATCGACCATCAAGAGCTGCAACTGAGGAAAGCCTGCCGCGCAGGACTCCGCGGCCAAGCGCCACCTCACATTCCCGTTTGTTGAGAAGCAGAAGCTGCGTTGTATCAGACTTCCAAAATCGGGTTGGTACTCAAGAAAGACCTCCCGACAGGTTGTACGTCCCAGCATAGTCTGAATCTGCTCGCGCCATTTCGCAATTGAAACGCTCATCCCGACTCCGGGGAGCCGATCCACCCCGTCCTCAGCGAGAAGCCCACTGACGACTGCCGTCGTCTGAAACATTCGTTTCCGCGCAGCCTCCTCTTCGGGCCGGTTCCCAACCCAATTGGGTAGGGAGAAACAAAGGTTCACTTCGGTTTCTGGGGCTAAGTCAAAACCCCTGGCCCGAATATCCGCGAACGCGTCGCCGAGAAGTATTGCGAGCGACAGCACGGCGACCTCCCCTAGGCTGGTGGAAGTATCCCCCCGCACCGCCTGCCAGTAATCCGCACCCTGCGGATCCTGGATCAGACGTCTCTTCATTCTTCCATGCGATACGCTTTCTTCTACGAGGGTCCGCTCGTAAACGAGGAGCAACTCATCACCCTGCCGGTGCACGGTTGAATCTATGACAGGACCGACCGATTGGGTCTCGGTGAGACGCCCATCTGAATCCTCAATTGTGTACCACCATTTTGACGAGTGCGTACCCCAATCCAAACCAATCCAAATACGCTTCATCTTCTGCTCCTATACCGCATGCGGTTCATCGCTAAAGCGCTACGCCGGGTCGCTATCGTCGGCTCGCTCCAGAGGTGCGACGAGCGATCGAATGATTATCCGAGTGGCCAGACCGTCACTCCACTGGACCCGCGGGCGAGCAATCCTCACAATCACACCCGAGCGTATGGAGGGCTCGATGGACTGGTGGGTCGCGGGATTGAACGGGGACGTCTCTCCGGGTTCTCCCGCCAGCGAAAGCTTGAAGCCGGTTCTGCAGATTCCGCTCAAGATTTGAAACACGTGCTGCGACTTCCGTCCCTCGTCTTTGGCGTCCCAGGCAGCTAGCAACATCGTGGCCATCCGGTCCAGATTAACGTCGCTTGTCGCTTCCAAGTTCCTGCCCTGAATCTCAGCAGGTACTCTGTGACCCAAAAGGCTCTCAGCCCATAGCCGCGAACCGAGTGGCAGGGTCGCTCCCTTGGCCGCCAGACCCTCGCGAAGAGCTGCCTCCAGGCTCGCTCTTGATTCCTCGACCGCCATGGCGCATGAGGCCAGGAACTCTGCGTCATGAAGGCAGCCTTGTTCCAAGACACCGGTAATCAGTCTCGCAGGTGATGAGGCGAGATGCGACCACTTCGCATGGTTCTTGCCGAGCGCTCGGTCAAATTCCGATGAGCCAACTCGCCGCTTCAAGAATGAAACCAGCTCCAACGCGAGCCCGCAGACCAATGGAGCGTCGTATTGTGCCGCGACTCCCAGACCTAGGTTGATGAGCCGCCTTGCCGTTTGCGCATTCTTTGAGGTCTGTCCTGCCGAAGATCTTGGAATGACTAGATCGGCCACCCTCATCGCGGTCTGCAGGACCTCAGTGACCGTCTCGGACCCCAGCTTGATTGCGGCACCCCTATTCTTCTGGCCCGTTAGTCGAGTTAGAGCCGAGAGCAATAGATCTGCATTCTCTCTATCAAGTTGCTGGATCATCGCTTGAAGGGGCACCCGTGCTTCGACAATTCTGTCAATGACGCAAAGCTTCTCTATCCTACGCGCGACATCGCCTGCACGAAAGGCCCGCGAGATTACGGCCGCATTGTATGCCGCGGTTGGGACTGGCGCGCCAACAGCAACGGAGAGTCGGGCGATCCAGGCCGCATCGAGGCTTGTAGGATCGGCCTCTTTCAGGTAATGCTTGAGGCGTTGCTTCTCGGCCTTTCCAAGACGACGCAGGGGATCCTTTAGTTCGCCAACTAGGGCCCGCCATTCAGAACTGGGTTGCTCGTCAGTCATCACATTCAGAATAGCATTCAGCCCAGGGTTAGTCCCGTGAAGTCACCGGCACAGAAGGAGCGGGCGGTTGGTCCTTTTTTCGGTTCCAGTCTCAAAAGGGTAAATGCGGATAAGCGGCTTCCCATCAATAAGTTGCGGGTTGGCCGCAGCGCGCAACGGGGCAGCCGTGAATGGCGGAATGCGCTGTTCGCGTGCGGAGGCCTCCTTTGCCATGACCGATTTCCCTGGACTTCGAAGAACCGGGGACTGATTCGGCTCCCGGAGTGGGTTCCGACCGCCTCGACGATTCGGCGTTCCTTTCCAGAGAATCAAGGACGACAGCACCGGCGGCATTTCCGAGATCGGTGGGCACGGATGCGTGGTGCTGGACGCACTCGCGGAACCCGCGCTGGTCGGCAAATTCAAGCATCTAAAGGCTCTCAAGTGCCATTACACTTTTCGAGTAGGAGCCCTTTTCTCGCCGATAGCTGTCGCGAACAGCCCATACCACCAGGAATGAGGCAAGCGGTTCCCAAATGTTAGATCCTTATCGAAAATGCCCCGGCAGCACCTGTCCGCGCACTCCCCGGGTATTCCTGCCGGGGCATTTCCAATAAGGATCTAACGTATCCGGGGAGTCTGGGAACTTGGGCGTCGGCCACTTCTCACGGAAGCCGACTATTCAGCCTTGTGCAGCCATCCTGCATGAGCCGACGCTGTCTATGCTAGCTGCTAAAATACAGTTTTCCGGTAGTTCTGTTCATGCGGAGGGTTCCATGAAGAAGCTTTTTACGGAAAGGTTCGGCCTGACTCAGCCGCGGGTCAACGAGGCGCTCGATGCCGATACCGCGATTGGCCTGCTTGGCATCATCCAGGCCCGCATCAGTGAAAACTGGTTCGGGGAAGCCTTTCCCGCCGAATGCGAGGACGGTGGGCTTAATGCCGGTTGCGACACCTCAAAGCTTAAGGGCGCCCTCGCCGCTTATAACCTCATTTGGCCAGCAGACTGGCCCAACGAGGACGGCCTGTTCCCAGACGATCCGCAAATTTTCGACCTCATCGAGTTTTCTTATGAGCACGTTGCCATTCCAGAAGCCTGCGGCTTTCACTCTTACTGGCGGCACGACCATTACAAATACGATCAGGAGAAAGGCAGGGCCAAGTTCACCGAGGACGTCAACCGTGTCTTCGAGCGGCACGGGATGGCTTTTGAATTAGTCCAAGGCGAAGTCACCCGCATCGCGCCGACGGGATTGCAGGAAGCCCTGGCGGAGACCGTTTTCAAAACCGGGGACAACGACCTTGATCGCTTGCTCGAAACAGCTCGCGGAAAGTTCCTGAACAGGTCTTTGGATATTCGCAAAGAAGCCCTCGAAAAACTTTGGGACGCATGGGAACGTCTCAAAACAATCGAGCCCGGCAAGGATAAGCGGACTCAGGCCAAAGCGCTACTGGACAAGGCCACGACTGAGCCAAATCTGCGCGCTAGGTTAGAAAAGGAAGCAATGGAGTTGACCGAGATCGGTAACAACTTCATGATCCGGCACACCGAAACAACCAAAACGCCCATCACGGAATCAGTGCACGTTGATTACCTGTTTCACCGCATGTTCTCGCTCATCCAGCTGCTTTTGAAGTCCAGTGGGCGGGGCGCCTGAGTGGACTTAACTCCGGAGTGTCACTAGTTGAAGAACGTCGACTGCTGGTTGCGGGTTTACAGCAATGTAATCCCACAGTTCTATTTTGAACTCCACTTACGAATCTTCGGA
>JAUYEE010000062.1 GCA_030691545.1 bacterium
GGGCCGCTGATGTACCCGATCCTTCTCTGCTCGATACTATTCATAGCGATTCTCATAGAACGGCTGTACCATTATCACCGTGCAAAAATTGACGCGGATGAGTTTCTTTCTGGCATTCGGAATATTCTGAATGACAAGAACATTGAAGAGGCAGTATCCATTTGCAAGAAGACGCCCGGCCCCGTCGCTCATATTATCAAGGCGGGAATTCTTAAGCACAGTTGCCCCAAGGAGGAAATCAAGGAAAGTATCGAGAATGCCGGTCTCTACGAGATTCCTCGCCTGGAGAAAAACCTCAGCGTTCTGGCGACGGTCGCCCATATTGCTCCGCTGCTCGGCCTCCTGGGCACGGTCATGGGTATGATCAGCGCCTTCCAGAAAATCCAGAGCGAGGGCGGCCGCGTCATCCCGGCAGACCTTGCTGGCGGCATCTGGGTGGCTCTGATCACGACAGCAGCCGGCCTTTCTGTGGCAATACCGGCTTATGTCGCGTACAATTATCTCGTTCGTCGCGTAAACTCGTTTGTCCTCGACATGGAAAGGACCGCGACGGAGCTTGTGGACCTTCTCGCCAGCCGGGAAAAAGCAAGGGACCAACGTGAGATTCAGGAGAAACTTGACCATAGGCGGGGCTGAAATGAACATGACCCCGCTCATAGACGTTGTCCTCCAGCTCGTAATATTCTTTATGTTATGTTCTTCGTTCGTCTTCAATCCGGGCGTCAAGGTGGACCTTCCCGAGCACTCTTCCGACGAGAGCCTTCGGAAGAGCGATATTGTGGTTACGATCACCGAGGAATTACTTTACCTCTACAACGATAATGCAGTTGAGCCGCGTGAGTTACGTCTGAAGCTTGAGCGAGCGGCAGCCGACAATCCGAACGGGCGCCTGATAATAAAAGCTGCAAAGGAAGTTCCCCATGGAACCGTGCTCGAGGTTATGATTATGGCAAAAGAGGCTGGAATTGATAACCAGGCGTTTGCAACAAGACCGACGGAAGAATGAATGCCAAGGAGGTTTTGTGATGTTTTGCATGTTGCCAGACAGAAGTCTCTTTGAAACCCTTGCGAAAGAAAGGGGGTAAGTACAGCATGGGAATGTGGGTTGGAAGAGGCCGCAAGGCCCGACGGTGCTATGGATTTGACGAGATTGCGCTTGTGCCAGGAGAGGTCACCATCAATCCGAGCGAGGTGGACACAAGCTGGCAGCTCAGGAACCTGACCTTCGCTGTTCCTATCCTGGCAGCCGCCATGGATGGCGTCGTGGACACGAAGTTCGCCATCCAGATGGGCCGCCTCGGAGGGCTGGCTGCTCTCAATCTCGAAGGAGTCCAGACACGCTACGAGGACCCCGCAGAAGTCCTGGATAAAATCGCCAAAGCTTCCCCTGAGGAAGCCACCGAGCTTGTGCAGAAGATTTACCTGGAAGGGGCGCACCCGATCAAAGAGGACCTCATCGCGAAGAGAATCGAGGAGATCAAGAGTGCTGGCGTCCCGGCGGCGGTCTCGAGCATCCCGCAAAAGGCCGAACGCTATGGAGCCATCGCCCAGGAGGCTGGCGTGGACGTGTTCGTCGTTCAGGCGACGGTGACGACCGCCCGGCACATCTCCAATCAATACAAGGCCCTCAATTTCGAGAAGTTCTGCAAACAGATGAAGGTCCCCGTCATCGTCGGGAATTGCGTGACGTACAATACTGCCCTGGAGCTCATGGAGACCGGTATTGATGCTCTCTTAGTGGGCATCGGGCCCGGAGCCGCCTGCACCACCCGAGGAGTCCTCGGCATCGGCGTCCCGCAGGTCACCGCCACCGCCGACTGCGCCGCCGCGAGGGACTTTTTCTACAAGCGCAAAGCGAAGTACGTCCCCATTATCACCGATGGCGGCATGAGCGTCGGCGGCGACATCTGCAAAGCCTTCGCCAGCGGCGCCGACGCCGTCATGGTCGGCTCCGCCTTCGCCCGTGCGAAAGAGGCGCCCGGACGCGGATACCACTGGGGCATGGCTACCCCCCACTTCAACCTCCCCAGAGGCACCCGCATCTATGTCAGCACCACTGGAACCCTCGAGCAAATCCTTTTCGGCCCGGCCGTCGTGGACGATGGGTCTCAGAACCTCATGGGCGCCCTTGCCACCGCCATGGGAAGCCTCGGCGCCCGGAGCATCAAGGAGATGCAGTTGACCGAACTCATTATCGCTCCCGCTATCAAGACCGAGGGCAAGATCTTTCAGACCTATCAGAAAGTGGGCATGGCGAGATAAGCTGCATTCTCGCATGGCGGTTGGCGATGAATCCGGTGGATTTCCATATTCACACCACTCTGTCCTGCGACGGGCACTGCACCATTGAAGAAGTCTGTCGTAAGGCAATTGAGATCGGCCTCCAAGCCGTCTGTTTCACCGAGCACTTTGACCTCGACACCAACGATCCTGGGTACGGCTTTTTCAACTACGAGGAGTATTCGTCACAGGTTGATGAAGCCCGTCGCTGTTTCGGAGGTCAACTCACAATCCTCAAGGGTATCGAGGCTGACTACCAGAGCCGCTTCGAGGGCCAACTTCGCCGCTGGCTTAAGGACAAAGAGTTAGACCTTGTTCTGGGTTCCGTGCATTACGTGGATGGAGTCACTCTTTCAGAAGAACTGGTCCGCACGCGCAATCTCGATGAGTTGTACGAGGCTTATCTTGGCGAGGTTCGCCTCTCCGCCGAGAGCGGCTTGTTTGGCGCCATCGGTCATCTCGATTACGTCAAAAAGTACACTGGCGATGCGTCCTACTTGGAATCGAGCGACCGCCTCCAGTCCGCCCTTGAGGCAACCCTTCAATCCATCATCAGGAACCGCGCGGCCCTTGAGGTCAGCACAAAAGGTCTCGTCGCGAAGTCGCGCGACTACCGCCCCTCCCTTAAGATCGTCCGGCTATACCGCGACCTCGGCGGCCGAAAAATCATCATCGGCTCCGACGCCCACGACACTTATGTGTTGGGAACAGGCGTTTCTACATTGTCGCAACTCGCTCAAAAAGCGGGGGTTGAGGTGGTGACCCAAGCGCAAGACTTGATGTCCTTCGGTCGCGCGCTCGCGAAGATGAACGGAATTTAGCCTCTTTCGCAAAAAGGCGTTTACTTGTCCGCCTCTCGTTGATACTATGCAGACGAAAGCTGCGCCGCACAACAAACGCTGTCAGTGAACTCATGGAACCACGCGAAAAAATCGCCGTTCTCGATTTCGGCTCTCAATATAGTCAACTGATTGCCAGACGCGTCCGCGAAAACCGCGTCTATTCGTTCATCGTTGACCACAATATTGGTCCGGAGGAGCTCCGGAAGCTTTCTCCGAAGGGCATTATTCTGTCCGGCGGACCCGCCAGCGTGTACGGGCAGGGCGCCCCGAGGTGTGACCCGTCAATCCTCAGGGGCGATATACCGGCTCTGGGCATCTGTTACGGGATGCAGCTCATGAGCTTCCTCCTCGGCGGAAAAGTCGAGCGCGGAGGCAAACGCGAGTACGGACGCGCGGAGCTATTCCTCGAAAAAGAAAGCCCGCTGTTTGAACGTCTGGACAAAACCCAAACCGTCTGGATGAGCCACGGCGATAAGGTTGTTGCCCTCCCTTCCGGATACGAGGTTCTCGGCCGGACGAGCAATTCCGAAGTCGCCGTCATGGGCGATCAGCGCTCCACGCATTTCGGCCTCCAGTTCCACCCGGAAGTCCTCCACACCGTTCACGGAAATGAGATTCTCCGCAACTTCCTCTTCCGCGTGTGCGGCTGCGGGGGAGATTGGAACATGGAGTCGTTTCGCGCCCTGGCAATCCGCGAAATCCGCGACCGCGTCGGCAAGGGAAAGGTCATCCTTGGCGTTAGCGGCGGAGTGGATTCCTCTGTCGCTGCGCACCTCCTCCACGAAGCCATCGGCGAGCAGTTGTCGTGCATCTTCGTCAATAACGGACTCCTGAGAAAAGGCGAAGCAGAAGAAGTCCGCGAGCGGTTCCGGAAACGGGAGGAGATCAAGCTAATTTACGTGGACGCCGAGAAAGAATTCTTGACGGCGATTGACGGCGTCGTGGACCCCGAGGAAAAGCGAAAGATTATCGGCGCCGAATTCATCCGCGCCTTTGAGCGAGCCGCGGAGAAACTCAAGGATGCGAGGTTCCTCGCGCAGGGCACGCTCTATCCCGATGTCATCGAGAGCCGTTCTCCTCGCGGCGGCCCCTCCGCGACAATCAAGACGCATCACAACGTCGGCGGGCTTCCTGAGAGCCTGAACTTTGAGTTGATCGAGCCGTTGAAGAATCTGTTTAAGGACGAAGTACGCCGCCTCGGTGAGGAAATGGGAATGCCCGAAGAAGTCGTCTGGCGGCACCCGTTCCCCGGGCCGGGCCTGGCGGTGCGAATCATCGGCGAGGTCACCCGCGAACGGCTCGACCTCCTCCGCGAGGCGGATGCGAGATTCGTCGAGGAAATTGAAGCAGCCGATTACTACAGGAAAATCGCCCAGGCGTTCGTCGTTTTGCTCCCCGTCAAGACTGTCGGAGTCATGGGCGACGAGCGAACTTATGAAAACGTCGTGGCCATCCGCGCCGTGACTACCTCCGACTTCATGACTGCCGATTGGGTTCAACTGCCTTACGATCTACTCGCACGCATCTCCAATCGCATCATCAACGAAGTCAGAGGCATCAACCGCGTTGTGTACGACATCAGCTCCAAACCTCCCAGCACCATCGAGTGGGAGTAGTGAGTTATCGGGGCTGCCGATGCATCGGCTCGCAGCAGCCCTGTGCCTTTATATGAAAACTGAACCGCCGGGATTTGATTTCTGGGAAGCACAGGTACCGAAAGCCATACCGTGACTCACCCGCAGTTCGTCCATCTGCACAACCATACCGAATACAGCCTTCTCGACGGGGGGTGCCGCATTGCTGACCTCGTTGGGATGGCGGCGAAGATGGGGATGCCTGCCGTTGCCATCACCGACCACGGCAACATGCACGGGGTCATTGACTTCTACAAGGCCGCACGGGAAGCTGGCGTCAAACCCATCATCGGCATGGAAGCCTATGTCGCTCCCCAGAGCCGAAAAGACCGAAGAACCCACGGAGTCAAAGACGCCTCCTTCCATCTCGTCCTGTTGGCGAAGGACGAAGAGGGCTATTGCAACCTCATCAAGCTTTCCACCGCCGCTCACCTCGAGGGCTTCTACTACAAGCCCCGCATAGACAGGGAAATCCTCGCCGAGCACCGTGCTGGCCTCATCGTTCTGTCCGCGTGCCTCAAGGGCGAAATTCCTTGCCTCATCCTCAAAGGCGAAGCGGAGCAAGCCAAACGCGTCGCCCTCTTCTACCGCGACCTTTTCGGGGAGGACTTCTACCTCGAGCTTCACAATCACGACATCCCGGAGCAACAGCCGGTCAACGTCGCTCTCGCGGAGCTCGCCAAGGACCTCTCCATCCCCCTCGTCGCCACCAACGATGTTCATTACATCAAGCGGGAAGACGCCGAGGCGCACGACGTCCTCCTCTGTATTCAAACGGGCAATTCCGTCGCGGACGAAAAGCGACTCAAGTTCGCCACAGACCAGTTTTACCTCAGAACCCCGGAAGAAATGGCCCGCGCCTTCCCGCATCATCCGCAGGCTCTCTCCAACACGTTGCAGATTGCTGAAAAGTGCAACCTCGAGATTGACTTCAGCAAACAACACTACCCCATCTACCACGCCGACTATCCCGGCACCCTCAGGGATTACCTCTCGCACCTCTGTGAAGAAGGGCTACCTCGTCGCTACTCACTCGTGACCCCCGAAATCCGCCAGAGACTGGACTACGAAATTGGCGTCATAGACACAAAAGGCTTGACCAGCTACATCCTCATCGTCTGGGATTTCGTTCATTCGGCTCGCCAGAAGGCTATTCCCGTCGGGCCCGGGCGAGGTTCCGCCGTCGGAAGTCTCGTCTGCTATCTCCTCGGCATCTCCGACATTGACCCGCTGAAATATGGCCTTCCTTTCGAGCGCTTCATCAATCCGGAGCGGCCCAGCTTCCCCGACATTGATATAGACCTCTGCTACAACCGCAGAAATGAGGTCATTGATTACGTCATCCAGAAATATGGCAAATCCAATGTCGCGCAAATCATCACTTTCGGCACCCTCGGCGCCAAAATGGCCGTGCGCGACGTCGGGCGGGCACTCGGCTATCCCTACGCCCCTGTGGACCGCGTGGCCCGCCTGATTCCCGCGGGGCCCAATGTCACCCTCGAAGACGCCCTTCGCTCCCAGCCCGAGCTCCATAACCTCCACGAGCGAGACGAGATGGTCAGGAGAATCTTCCGCATCGCACTCCAGTTGGAAGGACTTGCCCGCAACGCCTCCACCCATGCCGCCGGAGTCGTCATCTCCAGCGAGGACCTCACGAATCTGGTGCCCTTGTGCCGCGGCAGCAACGACGAAATCGTCACGCAGTACGCCATGAAGCCCATCACGGACATCGGTCTTCTGAAGATGGACTTCCTGGGATTGAAGACTCTCACTGTCATTGACGAAGCCGTCAAGATGGTTCAGGAGCGCCACGGCGTCCATCTTGACATGACCAGTATCGCCCTCGACGATTCCAAGACCTTTCGACTCCTCAAGCAAGCCAAAACGGCTGGCGTGTTTCAGCTTGAAAGTCCCGGCATGCAGGATTTGTCCCGCAAACTGAAGCCCGACTGCTTCGAGGACCTCGTCGCCACGATCGCGCTTTTCCGCCCGGGGCCCATGGAGATGATCCCGGACTTCATCTCCCGTAAGCGGAACAAAAGCCGCATCCAGTATGACGACCCCCTCCTCGAGCCAATCCTCAAGGAGACCTATGGCATTTTCGTTTACCAGGAACAGGTCATGAGATGCGCCAACGTCCTGGCGGGGTTCTCTCTCGCTCAGAGTGATGTCCTCCGACGAAGCATGGGCAAGAAGAAGCCCGAGGAGATGGCCGCGCTGAGGGAGACCTTCATCGAGGGCGCCCGGAACAACGGCGTCAGCCAGGAGGTCGCGGAAAAAGTTTTCGACACCATGCAGAAGTTCTCCCTCTACGGTTTCAACAAATGCCATAGCGCTGCGTACGCGTTCATCGTTTACCAGACCGCTTTCCTCAAAGCCAATTACCCCCGCGAGTACATGGCGGCCCTTCTCTCCAACGAAATCGGCAACACCGAGCGCATCAGCCGCTACGTCCGGGAGTGCGACTCCCTCGGCATCAAAATCCTTCCTCCGGACATCAATGAGTCGCAAGGACGATTCACCGTCGTCGGCGATGGCATTCGGTTTGGATTATCCGCCGTCAAAAACGTCGGCAAGGTTGCCATTGACCATATCGTCGAAAGGCGAACGGCGCATGGCGCCTTCACCTCTCTTTACGATTTCGCCCGGAGCGTGGACCTGCGAATCGTCAACCGGAAAGTCATGGAGAGCCTCATCAAGTGCGGTGCCTTCGACTCCACCGGCTGGAAACGCTCACAGCTTTACCAGTCGCTCGACCGAGCCCTCGAACTCGCCAGCCGCACCCAACTCGATCATCAGAAAGGACAGACCTCCCTCTTTGATTTTCTCGGCGGCACACCCTCCTCAGCTCTCGACTACTCCCGGCCCTCCGATGCCGAGGAGTATCCCAAGTCACAACTTCTCAAGTTCGAGAAGGAGCTTCTCGGCTTCTATCTGACCGGCCACCCTCTGGACAGCTATGCTGAGAAAATCAAGCAGCTTGGATGCAGCACCATTGCACAGCTTGAGGAGGTCGCCACCAACTCCCGCGTGCGCCTCCCGGGAATCATTTCCGCCATTCGCAACACCGTTAAGAAAAGCACCCAGGAGCGCATGTCCATCCTGACACTCGAAGATTTGGACGGAACCATTGAGGTTCTCGTCTTCCCTGAGGCCTACAAAAAGTGCTCGGCGTTCCTGAACGCCGAGGAGCCTGTTCTTGTTATCGGTAGATTGAATAAGAAAGAACTCAACCCGAAGATTGTTGCCGACGACGTTGTTCCCCTCGATCAGGCTGACGCTGCCTCTCTCGACCGCCCCGAGTCCCCAACTCCTCCCGCGGACAGGCCCGAGAAAAAGGCGCCGCGCCAGAGCTTCGACTTTCCCGTCGAGGGGTCTTCTCTCGGTTTGTCCGACGGAATCACCATCCGCCTTGACGCCGGGGCCGAGCCGCACGATCTTCTTGAACTAAAGGGAATCCTCCTTCAATTCCCGGGGACGCGCACGGTTCGCTTGCTTTTCTGTCGCCAGAATGACCGCGTCGTTCTGGCTGAAATCCACAGCGACGTGCGCGTGTCCACCGACAAGAACCTCCTCGATAAACTTCGTGAACTTCCTTACGTGAAAGGGGTAACTGCTTGATCCGGCGCCCATCGGAACCGATTTCCGAAATTTTTGCTTGACCGTGAGTTGCGCCGTTGTTAGCATACATTCCTCTCTTATAGTGGAAGTTACGTCTATGACCGACCCAGAACTCGATGAGGAGATAGCGCTCGTCAAAGGATGCCTGGAATCGCTCAAGCGTTTCCATGACATCTTCGACAGCGCCATCGTGACCGAAACAGTTGTTCCTGAAGACGAAGGCAGGCTTCAGGAGCTTCGCGCCTTGTTGCCATTGCAGTTCCAGTCCATGTGCGATCGCCTCCGCCTTCGCCCGGACAACGCCGTCGAGCAAATCGTGGAAATGGCGAGTTCCCTTTCATCCGCGATTCTTCTGCCCGATTTTCAGCGGCGTAAGTTGTACGATTTCTGGCACAAGACCTACATGAAGCTCCACTTTCTCCTTGGCCGGCTGAAGCACCGCAAGGAACAACTGGGGTCTCTTGGCAGCGGAAAAGCCAAGGCCGGGAAGTTCTTCACCAGTCCCCTGTTCCTGGTTGTGGCGCTGGTTATCGTGTTGCTCATTTTGCTCTTGTTGCGGTCGCTTTTCATCCGGAAATGAGGGTATTTCTTCTGCCCGACGTGGACCCTCTAACGGGCGTTCTTCGGGCTGAGATGCTTGTTTTGGTTTGCCTTTTGTTCTCGATGTCCAAATACCGAAGGAGGGCGATATGTCCAAATGCACCACCAAAAGGGAATTGGTAGTTAAGATCGCCAAAGAAACAGGGTTGACGCAGCTCGAGGTCAAAGAGGTTGTTCAGAGATTTCTCGACTCCATCATAGACAAGCTTGCTGCCGGCAACACCATCGAACTGCGCAACTTCGGTATTCTCAAACCCGTCAAACGCAGAGCCAGGGTTGGCAGAAACCCCAACAACCCGACCGTCGAAGTCCAGATCCCCGAAAAATGGATCGCGGACTTCAAACCCGGGAAGATTATGAAGGACAAGGTCTCGAAGATCGTCGCGTGAGATTTCCTGCCATCGCGAACCGAGACCTTCGGCAAACGGAAACTCTTAACGGGGGAGCGCCTCGCGGCAACCTCTCGTGCGACCTCGCTTGACCCTATTCCGCAAAGGCGTCATCGGCGGCATGGCCGCTTGTTTTGTCAGAATTCAGGAGGAGACGAATCCAAGCACGGCAACGAAAACAAGAGGGTGACCTGGCGCCAGCCCCTGCGGACGTCAACCGATATTGAGCCTCCGTTCGGCTGGTTCACGATGATTTCTCGATCGGGCGATTCGGTTTGGCGTTTGTGGGGCTTTTTTTTGGCTTTTTCTACGCGGTCACGCAGCGAAAGATAGCCTCGCTGATGCTCGACCGCTCACCCTTGTCAAACTTCTTGCGGAGACGAACACGTATGAAGAGAACTCATACTTGCGGACAACTCAATCGCAGCCACCTCGGAACCCCGGTGCGCCTTTCCGGCTGGGTTCATCGCATTAGAGACCACGGAGGAGTGTATTTCGTGGACCTCCGGGACCGCTATGGCATCACTCAGCTTGTCCTCAACCCCGAGGTCAGCCCACAAGCCCATGCTCTCGCTTCCCGCCTGCGAGCGGAGTACGTCATCTCCGCCTGGGGTGCCGTCGTTGCGAGACCCGAAGGCACCGTTAATACCAAACTCCCCACCGGGGAAATCGAAATTAAGGTGGACCGGCTGGAAATCCTCAGCGAAGCGAAGACCCCGCCTTTCCCCATCTCCGACGATGTCCAAATTGGCGAGGACGTGCGGTTGAAATACCGTTACCTCGACCTTCGCAGACCGTATATGCACAAAAACCTCATCCTGCGCCACAATGTGGTCCTCGCCGCCCGGCGGTATCTCTCCGAGGAAGAAGGTTTCATCGAGGTCGAAACCCCCATCCTCACCAAGAGCACCCCCGAGGGCGCCCGCGACTACCTCGTTCCCAGCCGCATCGAACCGGGGTCCTTTTATGCCCTCCCTCAGTCGCCGCAGCTCCTCAAGCAACTCCTCATGATTGCCAACATTGACAAGTACTTCCAGATTTGCCGGTGTTTCCGTGACGAGGACCTCCGCGCCGACCGTCAGCCCGAATTCACCCAGATTGACATGGAAATGAGCTTCGTCGAGCAGGACGACATCTTTCGTGTCGTTGAAGGCCTCATGCGCGCCTGCTTCAAAGCCGGCCTCGGCCTCGAAATCCCCACCCCTTTCCCGAGAATGTCCCATGCGGACGCCGCTGACCGCTATGGGACCGACAAGCCCGACACCCGCTACGAGATGCTTCTCCAGGACGTGACAGACCTCGTCAGAGAATCCCGCTACGAGGTCTTCCGTTCAACCATCGAAAAAGGAGGCGTCGTCAAAGGAATCCGTCTCCCCGGCTGCGCCCGCTATTCCCGGAAGAACACTGACGACCTCGCCGCGTTCGTTTCCGGGTACGCCGTGCTTGGTCTCTCGCCCATCAAGGTACGCGCAGATGGCTTCTCATCCCCCCTCTCCAAGCACTTTGAGCCGGCCGTCTTTGAGAAGCTTGTCCGCGAGATGGGCGGCACAGAAAATGACCTCCTCGTCCTTGTCGCCGGACCCAAGAAGAAAGTGAACGAAGCCCTCGGCGCCCTTCGCATCAGAATCGCAACCGAAGAACGCCTCATCCCGGAAGGGAGATTCGACCTTTTCTGGGTTGTGGACTTCCCTCTCTTCTCTTACAACGAAGAGGAACAGCGCTTGGACAGCGAGCACCATCCTTTTACCTCGCCCGCCGAAGCCGATTTCCATCTTCTCGACACTGACCCTCTCAAAGTCCGCTCCTCCTCCTACGACCTCGTCCTCAACGGCGTCGAGGTCGGCAGCGGCAGCGTCCGAATCCACAACTCGGAAGTCCAGAAGAAAATCTTCCGGCTGCTCAAACTCACTGAGGAAGAAATCGAGCAGCGCTTCGGCTTCTTCACCGAAGCCCTCCAGTACGGCACGCCTCCTCACGCCGGAATCGCCCCGGGCCTCGACCGAATCATCCGAATCATGGCAGGAGCCGATAGCATCCGCGACGTCATTGCCTTCCCGAAAACGCAGAGAGCCAGCGACGCCATGAGCGGCTCCCCCTCCCCGGTCAGCGACCAGCAGCTCCGCGAGCTCCATATCAAGGTCGTGAAGTAACGGCGTGGGCAATCCCACAGCGGTCGGGGTAATGGGATCCCGACCAGATGCAGGATGGCAGCGGCCGAGTGGATTCGAAAACCGCCCAGGCCGCAGACTTCGAGGAGAAATCGCATTCTGCCGCTGTTTCGCCGGTTTCCCTTCACCCTCTGCGCTCTCCGCGGCATTCACAGTAACTCGCTTCCGGTCTGAGGCGCAGCCGGCGCGAAGATCTGAGTTGTGCACCGGCGCCGCGCACCTATCCATCTTGCCGTCCCGGTGAAGGAAGACAGAGGTCGAGAGAAGCCAGCCTTTGGCAGAGGCGCGAAGGCATGAACGGCCACGGGGCCCGCCACGGACCCCCTTCCCGATGAAATCTTTTCTGGCGATTCTTGGTCAGGGCGAGGTAAAATTCAGCAAATAAGCGTGTGCGAACCGGCCTGCGCAATGAGTGGCGCGATTCTTGTCTAAGCATCGCCACACAATCGGGGAGGTGACAGCAATGGGAAAAGCATTTGCCATAGCTGGGTTCTGTTTGTGTACGTGCCTGTGCGAAATGTCCGTAGCCGCTACCTGGTACGTGGACGGCTCGGTTTCCGCGTCTGGAGATGGAAAGGCCTGGGCCACCGCATTCAAACAGATTCAGGAGGGGATTGACGCGGCGTCCCACGGTGACACCGTCATCGTTGCCGAGGGGACATACGTCGAGAACATCCATTTCAACGGCAAGAACATCGTTCTCACAAGCACTGATCCCCTCGACCCCACCGTCGTCGCCGCAACCATCATTGACGGCAATCAATCTGGCTCCGTCGTCACCTTTTCCGGCACCGAAGACGAAGCCTCCACTCTCTCCGGGTTCACCATTTGCAACGGGCAAGCCTACCGTGGCGGAGGAATCTGTGGAGGGCTCAAGTCGTATATCACACACGCGACGATCGAGCACAACGTGATCACAGGAAACGTCGCCCGGGGTGAGCCTCACGCAAACGGCGGGGGCCTGGCATTGTGCGATGGGCCGATCCTCAACAACACGATTTCGGAGAACGTGGCGAAATTCGGGGGTGGACTCTCCCGCTGCAATGGCACCATCCGCGGGAATTCGGTGAAAGACAACAGGGCTTCTTCCAT
>JAUYEE010000100.1 GCA_030691545.1 bacterium
AGTGGGGAATTGACGTGGTGGTCGGAGGTTCGCAAAAAGGACTGATGATTCCGCCGGGGCTTGCGTTCAGCTCGGTGAGTAAGAAGGCGTGGGCGCTGGCTGAATCATCAAAAATGCCGAAGTACTATTTCAACTTCAAGAAGACGAAGAAGTCCGCCGAGAAGGCCGACACGCCGTTTACGCCGGCGGTTACACTCCTGCGGGCGCTGCGGGAGACGCTGGCGATGATTCGCCAGGAAGGAAGAGAAAACCTCATCAAGCTGTATGCGAAGTTAGCCGCGGCTGTGAGGGCAGGAGCGGAGGCGCTGGGGCTGAAACTGTACTCCCGGGCTCCCTCGAACGCGGTGACGACGATCTGCATCCCGGAGGGGGTGGACGCGAGTCAGCTCCTCAACGTCATCCTGCGAGACGAGCTTGGCGTGACGTTCGCGGGAGGGCAGGATCATCTGAAGGGAAAGGTCTTCCGAATTTGCAGCATGGGCTATACGAACGAGTTCGACATTGTGACTGCGATCTCCGCGCTGGAGATGGCGCTGAAAAAACTCGGGTACCCCTTTGAGGCGGGCGCCGGGGTGAAAGCGGCGCAGGAGGTGTTACTGCAATGAAAGTGCTCATCAGCGACAAACTTTCCCAGCAGGGAAAAGAGATCCTCAAAGCTCGGGGAATCGAGTTCGACGAGAAGACCGAGCTGCCACCCGAGCAGTTGAAGGAAATCATCGGGCAATATGACGGCATCATTATTCGCAGCGGAACGAAGCTGACGAAAGACGCGCTTGCGAAACCCGGGCGGCTCAAGGCGATCGCGCGCGCGGGAGTGGGCGTGGACAATGTGGATGTGCCCGCGGCGACGGAGAAGGGTATTGTCGTCATGAATACCCCCGGCGGAAACACCGTCTCCACAGCCGAGTTGACCTTCTCGATGATCTTAGCTCTTTCGCGGAAAATCCCGCAGGCGTGGGATTCTCTGAGGAAAGGGGAATGGAAACGCAGCAAGTTCGCCGGGGTGGAAGTCCGCGGCAAGACCCTCGGAATCGTCGGATTGGGGCGGATCGGCACACAGCTTTCGCAGTACGCCAAGGCTTTCGAGATGAAGGTCATCGCCTATGACCCCTATGTCTCCCCGGAGCGAGCGGAGCAGGTCGGCGTGGAAATGGTGGAGCTGGACCGCCTCATCAGGGAGTCGGACTACGTCTCGATTCACACCCCCGCCACGCCCGAAACCCGCAACCTCATCAACCGCGAGACGATTGCCAAAATGAAGCCCTCTGCGAGAATCATCAACTGCGCCCGGGGCGGGATCGTGGACGAGGAAGCCCTCCTCGAGGCGCTGAAAGGGGGCAAGCTCGCCGGGGCGGCCATTGACGTCTGGTCCCAGGAACCGCCTACCGGCAATCCCCTCCTCGAGCTGGAGAACGTTGTGGCCACGCCCCACCTCGGCGCCTCCACGAAGGAAGCCCAGGACAACGTCGCCCTGGAAGCGGCGGAGCTGATGTGCGATTTCCTCCTCACCGGCAGGGTGCGCAACGCCGTGAACGCTCCCAGCGTAGATGAAAAGCTCCTCGAGCGGCTTCGCCCGTACATTTTCCTGAGTGAGAAACTCGGAAGCTTGGCGGCTCAGATGCTCAGGGGAAACCTCCAGACGCTCGAGGTCACCTATAGCGGAGAGCTCGACGAGATGGATGTGGCGCCTTTGACCGTTGGGATGCTCAAAGGCTTCTTAGGGCATGTCCTCGACAGCGACGTGAACGAAGTGAACGCCACCTCGAAAGCCAAGGAGCGCGGACTCCAGGTCCTTGTCAGCAAAACCAGCAAGAGCGAGGATTTCGCCTCTCTCGTGAGGGTCGTCGCGAAGTCCGACGCCGGGGATATTTCCGTAGCGGGAACAGTCTTCGGCAAGAGGAACGACCCGCGAATCCTGCGGCTGCAGGATTACCATGTGGATGCCATCCCGACCGGCAGCCTCATCGTCATCACGAACTGGGATCGCCCCGGCGCCATCGGCAAAATCGGTATGACCCTCGGCAATCACAAGGTCAACATCGCCGATATGACTCTCGGGCGAAAGAAGGCCGGCGAGACCGCCATCGTTGTCCTCAACATAGATGGCGACATTCCTGATGTGGCCGTCGAGGAACTGGAGCGCCTCGTCGAAGTCATAGACGTCAAGGTCGTCCACCTGTAGAAAACGGTCTTGTACCGCCGGCATCTTGTCCCGCCGCTGGCGGGATCTCGGGGAGCATCCCTGGCCGTGCCCTGCGTCGAAGCATTGTTCGCGAACATCTCTTAACAGACGGGCACGAAAATTTTTTTGCGCTGGCGACGCGACGCCAACCCACGCAAGAGCCGTAGGGGCAACCCCGCCTCGGCGGGGTTGCCCGTACTTAACGCGTACGTCATCACCGACAGAGGATCAGTAGCAATGCCCAGCACAGTCTTGATCGGAGGCCAATGGGGCGACGAAGGAAAAGGTAAGATCATTGACTTGCTGACCGAGGACGTGGATTTCGTCGTCCGGATGCAGGGAGGAAGCAACGCCGGTCACACCGTCAGAATCGGTAGCGAGGAGTTCGTTCTTCACCTCATCCCCTCCGGCATCCTCCACGAGAACAAGAAATGCATCATCGGCAACGGCGTGGTCCTCGATCCCCAGTCGCTTTTTGAAGAGATCGAGACCCTCACCTCAAAGGGCGTACGTGTGGGAGAGAATCTTCTCATCAGCGAAACCACCCACATTATTTTCCCGTATCATAAGCTGCTCGATGTCCTCCGTGAAAAGCTGAAGGGAAGCAAGAAAATCGGGACCACCGGCAGGGGAATCAGCCCGGCGTACATGGACAAGGTCGGGTACATGGGCATCCGCGCGATTGACCTCCTCGACGAGGACGTTCTCCGCGAGAAGTTGCGCACCAATCTCCATGAGAAGAACCTGTTCCTCACGCGGGTCTATGATCATGAATCCCTCGATTTCAAGGAGGTGTTCACCCAGTATTGCGAGTACGGCGAACGGATGAAGCCCTTTGTGCACGACACGGCCATCATCCTCAACGAAGCCCTCAAGAACAACAAGAACATCCTCTTCGAGGGGGCGCAGGGAACGCTCCTCGACGTGAATTTCGGAACCTATCCGTACGTCACGGCTTCTTCGACAACAGCAGGGGGAGCCTGCACGGGCAGCGCGACGGGCCCGACGTGGATAGACCTGGTGGTCGGCGTTGTCAAAGCCTATACCACGCGGGTCGGGAGCGGTCCCCTGCCCACCGAGTTTCCGCCGGAAGCCGATTTCGTGGACCGAAAACGCGACCGCGAATACGGCTCCACGACCGGGAGGTCTCGCCGCTGCGGATGGTTTGATTCCGTCATTCTCCGCCATTCGGTTCGCGTCAACGGCATCGGAGCCGTAGCCCTGACCAAACTCGATGTGCTCGACTCCGTGCCCCGAATCAAAATCTGCGTCGCCTACCGCTACAACGGCGAACTCATCCGCGACTTCCCCAACAGTATGCGCGTACTGGGCAACTGTGAGCCGGTGTACGAGGAGATGGACGGATGGGTCACCCCCACCTCGGACATCCGCCGGTACGAAGACCTTCCGGAGAACGCTCGCAAGTACATCGAGCGGTTGTCCGAATTGATCCAGGCGCCAATCGAAATTATCTCTGTGGGATCAGAACGGTCGCAGACAATATTCCGTGGGGAACCCCTCGTCCGAAGGGGCAGCTCCGCCCGCCATGCCGCTGTTCGCCTGCCCGTTGGGGTGGAGGAGCGACGGGGCCCCACCATGGCCGGGGGACCCCCACGCCGCCCAGGGCGCCCCGGCGGCCAGGGAGGAGGCGTTCGCACGTGACCGCGAGACTTGCCGCCAGGCCCAAATCGGTGGAAGAAAGAAGGGCCGAAGCCCTGCGCCGGCACAACCTCGATCCCAAGACGCTGCCCAGACACGTGGCTATCATCATGGATGGGAACGGTCGCTGGGCGAAGGGGCGAGGCTTTCCTCGCATCCGCGGACACCGCGCTGCCGTGAAGTCCGTCACAGATATCGTCGAGTTTTCGGGGGAGATCGGCATTGAATATCTGACGTTGTACGCCTTTTCCGCCGAAAACTGGCGGCGGCCGCAGTCCGAAGTCAATGCGTTAATGCGTCTCCTTCGGCAATACTTAGTGAACGAAAGACCTCGTCTGATGAGGGACAGCGTCCGCTTGACGGGCATCGGCCGAATAGACACGCTGCCCCCGGAGGTCCAGGAAGAGCTTCACAGAACGGAAGAATTGACCCGAGACAACAAAAACCTCACGGTCCTCGTCGCTCTCAGCTACGGCGGGAGAACGGAGATCGTGGACGCTGCCCGTGAATGCGCTCGCCGCGCGCTCAGCGGCGAGATGTCGCCGGACGAAATAACGGAAGATGTCTTTTCGCAGTTCTTGTATACCCGGGGAATTCCGGACCCTGACCTGCTGATCCGCAGCGGCGGCGAGCACCGGGTCAGCAACTTCCTGTTGTGGCAAATCTCTTATTCGGAGATATGGATTACTCCCGTCCTGTGGCCCGACTTTCGACGGGAGCACATGACCGAAGCCCTGAGGGAATTCGCCGCCCGCGAGCGACGCTATGGCAAAGTCAGGTAATGTCCTTCTGAAGCGAACGATCACGGTATTCGTTTTCCTGTCTTTCTGCACCGTCGTGTTGTGGCTCAGCCACTACCGAATCGGCAGCCTTCTGTTCTTAGGGGGGGCAAACCTCTTTGTCGTGACCGGCATCGTTGAGTATCATCAGCTCTGCCGAAAGCCTGCCCACGTTCGCGCACATGCGTCGGAACCGTCTCACCGCACTGTGCACGGTTCAGCGTCACGTGCGGCCGAACGGCCAGGGAAGGACAGGGTTTCTCTCGGCTATGGCGTTTTCAGCGGAGTCGTCTTCTGCACGCTCGTCTTCTTCACCTCTGCCAACCCCCTTGTCACACGCCCGCTTCCGCCAACGGTACTTCCACTGGCGTGCGTGGTTCTAATTTTCGCCTTCTTCGCCTGGAGAGCCTGCAAGGGCGACGTCGCCTCCGCTCTTTTCGACTTCGGCTGTCTGGTCGGCGGGGTTGTCCTCGTAGCGTGGTTGTTCTCATTTACAGTGCGAATCAACTACTTCTTCCCGGCGTCCCGCACCGGCTCCTGGTGGGTCATGAGTCTGATCCTCATCGCAGGAGGAACCGACACCTTTGCGATGTTCATCGGAAAAGCCTTCGGCAGGCGAAAATTCTTCTCCCGAATCAGCCCGAGCAAGACCGTGGAAGGATTTCTCGGGGGGACAGTATCGGGAATCGGTATGGGAATCCTATGCTGGTCCCTCTTCCCCCTAAAGGTCTGCTTCCTCCGGGGATTGATTCTGGCCTGCGCCCTTTCCCTTATCAGCCATCTCGGCGACCTGGCGGAATCCATCTTGAAACGCGACGCCGGGGTGAAGGACTCCGGCCGATTGCCCGGCGTCGGCGGTGTACTCGATTTAATGGATAGCGGTCTCTTCGCCGCACCGGTCACGTACTTTCTGATGAAACTGTGGTTCAGGGCATGACACCGTCGCATCAGATAATTGCGATAGACGGGCCCGCGGCATCGGGAAAGACCACGGCCGCTTCCGAGCTCGCCCGACGCCTCGGATTCCTCTATGTCAACACCGGGGCCATGTACCGAGCCATCGCTCTCAAGGCTCTCCGCAAAGGCATTTCGCCCGAAGATTCCGAGGGAATCGAGCGCCTTCTGGATCGGACGGAGGTTGGTCTCCACCGCCGGGGAGACGGCTCAACCGCTGTCACACTCGACGGGGATGACGTCAGTGAAGCAATCAAAAGTCATGAAGTCTCCCACGCGTCCTCTGTTCTCTCGAGGTTCGCGCCGGTTCGCCGGCGCCTGGTGGCGGAGCAAAGAAGAATTGCCGCTCAGGGGGGAACCGTCGCCGAAGGGAGGGACACCACGACTGTCGTTTTCCCGGACGCAAAGTACAAATTCTTCATAGACGCCTCTCTCGAAACGCGGGCCGAAAGACGCCGCAAGGAGCTTCTCGCCCAGGGGATTCCCATTTCCCTCGATGAGGTTCGCGAGGACCTTCGGAAGCGTGACCTCGCTGATCAAACGCGGGAGCTTTCCCCTTTGAAAAAAGACCCCGGCGCCGTCCTTATAGACTCAACCAACCTGAGCCCTGAGGAGGTTATTGACCAAATTTTACAGCATCTACCAGACGCCCTGAAAACCCGCGCGGATACGCATCCCCCGAAAGCGGAAGGGCATGGGGGTTAGGGTCTGGGGGATGGCGTCAGCCGTGAGGATGCACAGGAGCGAGCAGTCCGAAACCCGAAACCCCATACCCTATACCCCAACCCCCACGTGAACCGACATGAAAGTCTTGTACGGTTTTGCGTATATCCTGCTGAACATCATCTTTAGGGCTTTCTTCCGGCTGAAGGTTCACGGGACAACCAATCTTCCTAAGGGACCCGCAATCCTCGCCGCGAATCACCAGAGCTACATTGACGCCACCGCTGTTGGAGCAAGCATGCCCGAGGAGATATTCTACCTCGCCAGGGAAGATGCTTTCCGATTTGGTCTGTTTCGCTGGCTCTTCCGGAGGGTCAACTCCATCATGATTCAGAGGCGGCGTGCTGACCGCTCGGCATTGAAAGAAGTCCTCAGAAAGCTTGCCGAAGGATGGAAAGTCCTCGTGTTTCCGGAGGGGACGCGCTCCCCCGATGGGAGCCTACAGCTTCCGGAGCGCGGCATCAGCCTCCTCGCTCACAAGTCCGGCGTCCCGGTCGTCCCGACGTACGTCTCCGGCACACACCGAGTCCTGCCCCGCGGGCGAACCATGATCCACTTTCATCCCATTTCCGTCTCATTCGGGAAACCGTTTCGGTTTGAGGAATTCCTGCCGCAACACGGCACTCACGCTGCTTACGAGGAATTCAGCCTCCGCGTCATGGACACTATTGCCCAGCTCAAACCAGACCGCGAGTGAGCCCGAGGTGAACGCACGTAGCGCAGGCGTACCTGGCCGCGTATCCCGGCAGAGCGCGGGTGCGCTCAAGGTCGCAATAGCGGCGTCCGGCGCTCGTGCGCGGCCGCGGGCAGGCTCGC
Source organism: bacterium (assembly GCA_030691545.1). GTDB lineage: Bacteria > Auribacterota > JABMQX01 > JABMQX01 > JABMQX01 > JAUYEE01. The sequence continues at coordinate 7,114 of JAUYEE010000100.1, forward strand.
CTGCACTCATTCCTCTCTGGAGTTGGCACGCGGGTGGAAAAAACGGGAGTCGGGCGAGCCGTACAGTACCGCAGGCGTCCCTGGCCGCGTATCCCGGCAGAGCGCGGGTGCGCGCAAGGTCGCAATAGCGGCGTCCGGCGCCCGTGCGCGGCCGCGGGCAGGCTCGCCTGCATCCTTCCACTGTAATCCGCGTTCATCTGCGTTCATCTGCCTGCCCGCGCAAGCGCGAACAGCTGTGCTATGACCATGCAGTTACTTCCCGAGCCGCGGTTTCGCCATCCCTCACGGCCAGGGCGGTTCCATCCTTCCGACCGACAAACGCCATCGTCCGTAACCGACGCCATGCCATGGTGCTCCCTGCCAGCGGGCAGGCACGGGTGCGGCTACGTTTCGGTGGTTCACGCCGGCTCCCCCGAAGCGCATCTCTCGGCCCCTCCGATGAGGTGGCATGGGCATCTTGCCCATGATTCACGGGCTCGAAGCCCGTTCCACTTCCACGGCTTCACGCCTAATCCCTCCGCGCCGGGCTTTAGCCGGCGCCTTCGCTTTAGCCACGGGCTTCAGCCCGTGGAACTGCGATGCGGCGGGTTCCTGCTGAGCAGGCTTCAGCCTGGCTTCTCGATGAAGGGATTCATCCATACCCCTCATACGTAGCCACACCAGGCAGGCACATCTCGCTTGACACCTCGCCGGGGTCTGGCACAATGGGAGGCGCATTAAAAAGCACAGCACGTTCGGAAGAAGCAGTCCCTGGCCGTAGCCCCTGGGCAGGCAAACGTTTGGGCCGCATAGCAATGAGCGGGCCGAGACTGCGGCTGCGATTTCTCAGGGGCCATCATGTCAAGGAATCCCTCGTGTGAAGGGCGGTTGCCTGCACCGGTTGACGGTCCGCAAAAGCGCGGAGTCGGGGGGTCTTATGCGGAATCCGTATGACACCCAGAGGACAGTAGCCAATCGCGGCTATCATCTCGAAGACAAAGCACTTACGGCTCCAGAGCACCGGGGGTGTTGCGATGCAGTACCGCTGGCCAAAGATTTTGTAAAGAAACCATAGAAACAATAGTTCGACCACAGAAGGGTGTGGCTGTATTTCAGGGGTAAAGCTCGTACCCGTAACGCCGCCGTCTCGGCGGCAGTCCCGAGGGCGTCTCGCCCTCGGAATCGGGGGCAGGATGCCCCCCAGACAGCCGGCAAGATGCCAGCGGTACACGCGGGTCCAGGCACAAGGCCCGGGAGCTCTGGCCCGACGACCGCGTGCATACCCAATGAAACACAGCCACATCCCCCCAGAAAGGAGCGGAAATATGGGATTGATGCGAGTGATCTTGTGTGTTCTGGTCGTCTTTCTCGGCTGGGCGGCTCCTGCTGCCACAACTGAGGCGCAGCCGCAGGCTTCCGACGATGAGCTCGCCATTCGGGCGTTGATGGAGAGGATTAACCTCGCCTGCAACGCCGACACCGCCGAAAAGGGTGTGGAAATCATGCGCGGCGTTGTTTCGGACAAGGGCTACACAGTCGTACAGCCGAATGCAGAGAGGATGGAAGCATTCGTGGGGGACAAGAAGGCGCTTTGTGACGCGCTTTCACAGTCGCTGCGTAACGGGCCGAAATGGGGCGTTCACAAGGTCCAACAAATCACGATCGTCGGCTTCGTCGCCTACGAGATCGGAGAAACCAAGGATCCAAACCAGGACCCAAAGGCTGCTCCTAACACTTGGCTAAATGTCTTTGCTAAGGAGGATGTGGGCTGGAAACTCGTCTTTTCCACGCCCGCCGCTGCCGCCCAGAAAGCATTCCGGCGACCTGATGCCCGCGAAGGGGAATCTGCGAAGTAATGGCTCAGACAGTGGGCACGCGGAGGAATCCCCCCACGTCCGCGTGGATAGAGGCGGTGTTCGTAAAGCCGTCGAACCAGCGGATGAACTCGACCGTCACACGCCGTCAGGCTTCGGATGATGGTTGATCCCCGCCGCATGGACTTCATTTTGAAATGCTCTATTGCCTGCAAGGAAGCCCATGAAACGCTTTACGGGCTTGACTTGCCTGCTCCCAGGGGTATGATGAAACAAAGTGGAGTGAGCAGCCTGATTCGCGAATGTGACGGGATTGTCCCCATCTTGACAACCATCGTCAAGCGCTCCAAGGAGCACCGTTCATGATTCTTTCACGCTTCCCCGTTTCAACGGCATGTTAGGCGTATCAAGGCGCACGCCATGAATGAACAACTCAGGAGAGGTGTCACAGTTGGTTTGATTAGCGGCTGCACCGCCGCAGCACTTGCTTTCGGATTATGCTATTGGGCTTCTACTTGGCCTGCCGTGACAGATGTTTCGTTGACTTGGTCGTTTCGTCCGTGGTGGAGATGGAGCAATTGGCTACTGGCAGTCGGTGCATTCGCTTTCATTGGGACGACCATCGGACTATTGGCAGCGTTCAGACCTGACCTGAGGAACAGGACATGAGCGGTACGCCTAACAACGGCGTTGGACCGGCCGGTGCCGTCCTGTTAGCGGCGCACGCGCCAAGTATTGTGGAGGAAGTCGCCGCGTTCGGCAACACGGAATACAGAAATGGGAAGGACTAACTGGTACGACACCATTCCGCGTGTTAATATCCAACCCGTATGAGTAAGAATTCCCAAAAGAACCGCACGCTGACGAAACGGCGGGGCAAAGTTGCGGTGTCCGTTGTTCGGGAAGACACACCGGAGTGGGGCGCAGTGCGCACTACGGCCCCCAGAAAGTACCGGACTCCTTCGGTTGCCCTGAATCGCAAATACGCGGTGACCACTGTCAGCGACGCCAAGAAGATTGCCAAGAACTGGCTGGTCTCTTTCAATTTGGAGAACGCTGTCGATTTTGGATTGCCGGAGGTGGATGACCGTTACCACGTTTGGCGCGTGCCGCTGGTAAGGCAAGGTACGAATAAGCGTGTCGGGGAGGTGGTTTTGGACGCTTACAACTCAATGGTGCTTGCTGAGGAGACAACGAAGCCGGACGTCATCGAGTCACGGTTGCTCGGAAGGACTTCGAGTACTGCCGCCAAGTCCGGCCAGACGCAGATACCGGAACAGATGCAGGCATCGTTCGTGCGCAACACGGTAATCTTGGGGGATTGCGAGCTGGCGTTGCTGGAAATGCCGTCGCAATCGGTTGATCTTATCTTCACATCGCCACCGTACTTCAACGCTCGCCCGGAGTACGAAGACTACCTGACGTATGAGGAGTACCTGCTGAAGATGCGGCGCGTGATCCACAACTGCCACCAGGTGCTCTGCGAAGGGCGGTTCTTTGTGATGAACGTCTCGCCAGTTCTCATTCGTCGAGCAAGTCGGAGCGAAGCTTCCAAGCGAATTGCCGTGCCGTTCGATATGCACCGGCTTTTCGTCGAGGAAGGCTTCGACTTCGTAGATGACATCCATTGGGTCAAGCCTGAAGGTGCGGGATGGGCGACCGGACGTGGGCGACGTTTCGCAGCCGACCGCAATCCGTTGCAGTACAAACCTGTTCCGGTGACGGAATACGTGCTCGTTTATCGCAAGCACACGGACAAGCTAATCGATTGGAGCATTCGTAACCACCCCGACCAACACGCAGTTAAGGACTCAAAGATTACCGGCGACTACGAAGTCACAAACCTTTGGCGCATTCACCCTGCTTTTCATCCCGAGCACCCGGCGGTTTTCCCTTTGGAACTCGCCGAGCGGGTTGTGCGGTACTACTCGTTCAAGAACGAGGTGGTACTGGACCCGTTTGCCGGGACCGGTACGACGGGTCGAGCTGCCGTCAGTTTGAACAGGCGCTTCATTCTTGTCGAAAACGAACCCAAATTCATCGAAGTGATCCGGCGGGAGATGCTCTCTTGGCTGGGGGGGGCGACAAAGCATGTTCTCTTCGTCGGTTGTGAACCCCCGGACACTTCCGGATTACTATTCTAATGCAAGCGAAACTATCCATCCCAGACTTGATGCCATCAGTATTCCGTGAACTCGTGGAGAGCAAAGGAGCAACCTTCATTCGTCAGATCGGCGAAGATTCCGTGCGAAAAGTCGTCGTTGACATCCTCTGTGGTGTGAACCTGCGTGCCTCGACGGAGAGCATCACCCGGCAGCGAATCGGGAAGGTGAACGCGGCGACGCTGCTGATTTATCTCCGTGGCCTGCAAGTTGCAAGCGACTTCAGCCGGCAAATTGCCCAACTTGCAGCAAGTGGGCTGTCGCAACGTGCGTCCAAGTCCGAGAAGTGGTTGTACCAATGGATGCTCGGCCTGACGGATAAGGGTTTTCAAAACGTCCTCCGTGATGATTCCACCGCAGTCGGCCGATACGCGAAATCGTTCGCGGGAAGCCTGGAGTCGTTGGCAAAGCAAGTGGGACAAGACTACGGAAACTTGAATTGCCGTGTCAAACTGGCGCGTGAGCAACAGGTCACACTCGATTGGCATGACATTCTGAGTCTTTTCTACACCATCGGAAGCCAGACTCTGGCCATTCGAGGATCGGAGAAGAGTACCTACGGCAAGCTCTTTGAAAGGCTCGTCCTCGGCAGCGTCCTGTCCGTTCTGGACTTCGAGCACACGGCGGTGCCGCCAACGAAATTGGGCGGGGTTTTCTGGCTTTCGAGTAAGATCGGCGAGCGCGAGGCCGACGCTACGTTGCTGGTTAAACCGGGCCAAGCAATCCGCTTCGACTTGGGATTTATTGGTCGAGGCAACCCGGAAATCACGAAGGACAAAGTTTCCCGGTTCGAGCGCGACCTCGAGGTGAACCGAAAACGGTACCACTCGGCGACAATCATTATCGTGGATCGCGTCGGTCCAAACTCCGGTCTGGAGGAACAAGCGCATCGGGCTGGTGCTTACGTCATCCAGATGAGCATGAGCCACTGGCCGAAGCAACTGGCGAAGTTACTCGCAGAGAAGTTTTCGTACCGGCACGAGTTGATGAACGTCGCTCCCCACGCAGTCGCCGACTACATCCAGAAGAAACTGCAGCAAGTGCAATTTGAAGACTTTGTCCGCGGCCTGAAACCCACGACGCCAGGCGCACAGAGAAAGTAGAATTTAACGGGGTAACAAATGGGGCCGAACAACCAGTTCAAGCACGACGCGCTATCGCGCGCGGCTTAACTGAGGCGTTGGGCAACAGAAAGAGCGCTCTTTGTGATAGAATGAGTGAAGTAAGGTCGGAGCATGGAAACCGTTTATCTCGAGACAACCTTCGTAAGCTATCTCGTCTCTCGTCCAAGCCGGGACCTTCTTGTTGCGGCTCATCAACAAACGACTAAGGATTGGTGGCTTGAGCGACGTCAGAATTTCGAATGCTATGTTTCGCAGGTCTTACTTGATGAGGCGTCTGCCGGAGACCCGGAGGAGGCGAAAACGAGGATGGCAATGATCAGCGGTTTTCCGGTCCTTGAGATTACGGAGGAGACTGAATCCCTTACAGCGGCGATCATAGACAGCGGCGCCATTCCGTCCCATGCTGTCAGGGATGCCGCTCATATCGCAATTGCCACGATCAACGATATGGACTACCTTTTGACATGGAACTGCAAGCACCTGGCCAACGCACAGATGATCCGACGGGTTGCCGTTGTGTGCAACGAGCAAGGATATAACATGCCGGTGATATGCACGCCTGAAGAACTGATGGGAGAGTAATCGTATGTGGGAAGACCCGATTGTTTCTGAAGTTAGGCAGGTACGCGAGCAACTCGCAAGGCAATTCAATTTTGACGTCCATGCAATATTCGCGGACCTACGAAAGAGGCAGACCTTATTGGGACCCAGACTGGTTCGAAGGCAGAAAAGGGCCAAAGCCGAACAAGGTGGTGCACCCGCCGATGATTCTGCTGCGCTCCATCCTGGCAGGTGAGACCGGCGTTGTCCAAATAGGTGTACTCATAAAAGTATACAAAGACAGAATTGACGACGCAGCGGCGCCCTCGCCGCGAAAAGATAAGGAACAACAGGAAAAGGAGGTAGGCAATGGGAGACAAAGGCCAGAAGAGTAAGGACAAGAGTCAGAAACAGAAGATAAGCAAACACGACAAGATGGCAAAAAGGAAGGTGGAGAAGCAAGCGAGAAAAACGCCCTGACAGTGGACATGGTGGGGTGTCCGCGACGCAGACACGTCGGAGCGGAAGAACATGGGGATGCCGATGAAGACGATGCTGGAAATGAGGCGCTCCCCGGAAAACCCCAGGGCCGTCCGCCTCGCCGTTCGACGAAAAGAAGGATGCAGGCGAGACGCCTGCGGTACACCGAGGGGTGTTGGGATGAGATTCGGCTAATAGACGACGATTTGGTAGAAGCCGAGCCGATTGGTTGCGCGCGCTTCGTCCAAGAAGAACTGACCGGCCCCGTTCCCCGCTATCTCCTCACTTATGTGAATCCACTCTCCGCCAAGCTGTTCACAGAAATACACGACGTAGAACTTCCCCTGCACCGACGGCCACGAAAGCGAATACGAACCTTTCCGGAGCTGAGCGGAGAAGGTGGACTCGGCGTCCAGAGGGTCCGTCCCTGCAAGGTATTCCTGGTCATTTGTCTTGCGGTCGCGGTCGAAATCCGCGTCCGGGCTGACATCGGCGGGGGACACGATGTCGTCGTCGCTATCGAAGTCAGTAATTCGCTTTTCCCAGTCGTCTGGCAGGCTATCGTCATCGGCATCCGCCAGCGTGTTGTCCACGGAGAAAAGCCCCGTCGTCGCCGCAGGGCTTGAGAAGTCTCCGTCGAACATTGCGACTCGCACCTCGACGGTTTCTTCCGTACTTGCGGCGCCGAGGTCTGCCACAGAGTCCCAGACGAAGGTGTGGGCCTCTCCGGTCGGAGACGACGCAAGGTTCATAAGGCCGTCGCCCCCCACTCCGTGAGTTGCACGCCACCAGGATATGCCCCCGTCCGTTGTGAACACGACTGCCGCGGTGCACGGGCGGCTCTGGGAATGTCCGACGGCATACAGCACAGAGATTTGGCCCGTCTGGACGCCGCTGATTTGGGCGACCTCGAGAGAGAGCGTCCAGTCCACCACCTCAACGGTACGCACCTTCTCTCCAGCCGGGTTTCCCGACGAGTCAGTGATGTTATATCGCAGGACGTACGTCCCCGGCGACATGTGGTCCACCGAACCGCCGACGCGGACATCTGAGGTAATATCTCCATCATAGTTGTCGGTGGCGGCGAATCCGGGTTCAACAAAGGGCGTGCCGACTTTCAGCCTCACGGAATTCGCGCCAGACAACTTAATCACCGGCGGAGTCGTGTCCACGACCCTGACAAGCCGCGTCTTCTCCTCTGCCGGGTTGCCGCTGGAGTCGCTGACCGTGTACGTCAGCGTGTAATCGCCCAGGTAGTTGTGGTCCACAGAACCGATAACCCAGACACGCGAGGCGATGTCGCCGTCATAGTTGTCTGTCGCGGTATATCCCGGCTCCGTGTACCATGTCCCAACCTCCAGAACAAACGGCTCGTCCCCCAGCAATTCAATCACCGGCGGGGTCGTATCCACGACCTGGACAATCCGGGTCTTTTCCTCCGCCGGATTCCCGTTGGCGTCGCTCACCGTGTACCTCAGCGTGTAATTGCCGAGGTAGTTGGGGTCCACGGAACCCACGACCCACACACGCGACGTGATGTCGCCGTCGTAATTGTCCGTTGCCCTGTACCCGGGCTCCGTGTACCACGTCCCAGCCTCCAGGATAACCGTCTCCTCCCCCAGCAATTCAATCACTGGGCGAGTCGTGTCCACGACCCGGACAGTCCGCGCCTTCTCCTGCGCTGCATTCCCATTGGCGTCGCTCACCGTGTACGTCAGGGTGTAATTCCCTAGGTAGTTATGGTCCACAGAACCCACGACCCACACACGCGAGGTGATGTCTCCGTCGTAGTTGTCCGTCGCCCTGTACCCCGGCTCCGTGTACCAGGTCCCAACCTCCAGAAGGAGGGGGTTGTCCCCCAGTAATTCAATCACCGGCGCCATCGTGTCCACTACCTTGACCGTGCGCACCTTTTCCGGAGCGGAATTGCCGCTTGAGTCCTGGACGTTGTATCGCAGGGTGTACGTGCCCACCACGTAAGAGTTCACCGAACCGCTGACAGTGACCCTCCAGGTGATATTGCCGTCGTAGTCGTCCGTCGCGCTATAACCCGGCTCGTAGTACGTTGTCCCGACGGGAACCACGAGCGGGCTGTCGCCCGAAAGGGTGATTGCCGGCGGGGTGGTGTCCACAACGTGGACTGTTCGCGTCTTCTCGTCGGCGGCGTTTCCGTGGGAATCGCTCACGTTGTAACGGAGAACGTAGGTCCCCACGACGTAAGAGTTCACCCATCCCGAGACGGTGACGTACCACGTGAGGTCGCCGTCCTGGTCGTCGCTGGCGCTGTAGCCCGGTTCCCAATAAGTAGTTCCGACCTCGAGGGTCATCGTGGAGTAGCCGTACAGGTAGATCACAGGGTCAACGGTATCTTCCAGGACATGATCCGCCCAACCGCTGAACGAGCCGTCGGATTGGTCGCGGATTGGAGGGAAAGCGGCGGAGGGACTGCGGTCGTAACTGGAAGAGAGAGATGCCCACAGCGCGCCAGGGGGGCCAAGCAGGCAAGAAATAAGAGCCAATCTCTTGATTCGCGCGAGTCCGAGCCTACGAAACATCGTGTGTCTGGTCACGTATAAAACCAACTACTCGTTTTGGGCTCAGCGGACTGCTTTCACCCCCCAAGCAGTATACGAAAAAGAGGACACCGTTCGCCTCACTTCAAACTCACTTATACCCCTCTCACAAGCCCGTTACAAGCTTTTTTTCGGAAAAGCACATCTTCTGCCAATTGGCAACGACCGGGCTCTCTCGACCTCCGCGAGGACGCACCGATGGCTCAACACCTCCGGGCATTGGCCGCCAGACACCCTGAGCGGCATTAGGCAATTACGCTCTATATATCGAGCTTGCGCATGATCAGCCCCGATAGCAGCTTCGGAAAGAAATCCGTGGACTTCTGGGGCATCGCCTCCCCGGCGAGAGCCACGTCTCTGACCTGCTGAACCCGAGTCGGATTGAGAAGGAAGGCGACCTGCGCCTCGTTTCGCTCCATCATCCCCACGGCGTCCATGGGGTCGCGGTAGTATCGGATGTGCTCGCCAGACCTCTGAAGTTCCGGTGTGAGAAAGAGCATTTTCTCCAAGATCAACCCGTGAAGGATGGTCACGTCCAGCTCCCGAACGACCGGGTGTGGGTTTCCCGGAAGCGCCGCCGCCGCCGCTCGGTCTTTCAATCGAGCAAGAAAAAAATCTCCATCCGGGAAACATACCACAAATGCGCTCGTTCGCGTCGCCAGCCCTCGAAGACGTTGGAGAAAGGATAGAAGTTGCGAGGTGCTTCCGCCGAGCCGCTCCACCTCAAAAAACTCCTGAAGCCGCGGAATAAACCGCTCTTTTTGGAAATCGGGGAGCCCCTTCACCACGCGATGAGTTGGCAAAATCGTCACGCTCGGATCGTCCATGCTCACCAGCGTCACCATCCGATAACCGACTTCCCGCCGCCCCTCCTCCGAAAGTCTGGGGAACATTTCGTTGCGGTAATCTAAGGCCGTCTGATACCGGTGGTGACCGTCGGCAATGAACAGTTGCTTGTCCTCGATCTGCTCCGCCAGAAACCGGATATGGTCTGCGCCCGTAATCCGGACCACGGAATGAGTCACGCCATCCACGGTAACGGTGAACATCGGCGTCGCCGAGTCGAACTGCGAGAGGAATTCCGGAATGATCCTATCGGGGTCCGGGTACAGCATGAAAATCTGCCCGAAATTCGCCTTTGCGGCGCGCATCAGGTGCAGCCGGTTCGCATTGTGCTTCGGGAAGGTGCGCTCGTGGGGCAGAATCACTTTCGCGGCGTAGTCCTCGAGCCTCACGAGAGTGATAATGCCGCGGCGCGTGAACGCCGAATCTCCCAGTTGGAACCTCTGGCCATACATATACATGGCGTCCGTATCGTCGCGGGTGAGAATGCCGTCTCGGAGCCATTCGGCGAAAAACCTCCCCGCCCGTGTGAACATGTTTTCCGTCTCACTGTCTTGGGGCATTTCCCTGCCGCGAATGATACGGACAATGTTGTGCGGGTCCGCCCTGTAGTACTTCTCCTGCATCTCCGGAGTGATGACATCCCACGGCTGCGTGACCACGTTTGCGATTTCCACCTTCGATGTGTCGTAGTAAGTCGCTCGGAACGGACGCACTTCTGCCATGCTTGCTCCCTGTCTCGGGGGTTGATTTTCACGCGAGAGACAAATCGTTTCGGCAATCTGGGGAAACACGTGAGAACCGGAAGGACTGAACCACCGACGGCGCCCGTACCGCAGTCCCGCCTTGCGGGCCTGCATTCTCTCCTCCAACCATCATCACTCGACTCTGGCAGGAAGGAGGAATCTCCCTCATTGGCTCATGAAACGTCGGCGGGGTATGCTCCCGGCGGGTTGCTCTCCCATCCGGGCGTGAAGGCTATGAGAGTTGTCCTCACCTGTCAACCACTTTTTCATCCTTCGAGGCGCCCCGGAGTGTCGTCGCGAGTGGGTTCTCGTCCGTTACCTACCCCGCCGTCTCGACGCGCCGTTCGGTCATTGAAAAAGAGTTTCTCTCGCACGGCGTCCACCGCCCCGGCCCCTGGGAGAAACCCGCGAGCACGGCGCGAGTTGGAAGAACGTCCTCGGAACATCGCTTGGACTGCCTCGTACCTGCCAGGTGGCGTTTGCCACCTTCTCCCGAACAGCGTAGATTGCCAAGAAAAGCCTTTGTCCCTCGCTTCACAAGTGGCAGAATTCACAGTCGGCAATTTCGCCCGCGTGAAACATCCATCATGAAAGGGGTTGACCATGAGAAAACTGGAATTGTGTCTGTCCTTCCTTGTCGCATTACTTGTTGTTCTCGCCCTTGCCTCACCAGCCAGTTCGCAAACCGCCGTGCCGATGCTAATCAACTATCAGGGGGAGCTGCGGTCGCCAGCCACAGGCGAGCCGGTCCCGGACGGCTTCCACAACATGGTCTTTAGAATCTACGACGCTCAATTCGGGGGCGCTCCCCTCTGGCAGGGCACGCACTCGGACGTCAACGGCAATCCGGTCGAGGTCACAAACGGCATATTGAGCGTCATCCTCGGCTCCGGGGCCAGCAACGAGCTGAGCAGTTCAATCTTCGATGGAGCGGACAGGTGGCTGGAGATCCAGGTTGGGGCTGAGACGCTCTCGCCGAGGCAAAGAATAACGTCGGTAGCGTACTCCTTGGTCTCCGAAAACAGCCGGTTGCTGGGCGGCAACGAGGCATCCGATTTCGTCATCCAAGCTGAGGGCCTGCGCCTCGAGACGAACGACACCAGCCCGAACATCATCGGCGGCTATGGGGGCAATAGGGTCACCGCGGGCGCCGAGGGAGCGACGATTGCCGGCGGGGGGGCCGTGTTGATGACTAATCGGGTGACCGACCGTTACGGCACAATCGGAGGCGGGGCGAACAACCAGGCCGGGGACAACGCGGGGACGACGGATGATGCACCCTACGCCACTGTTGGCGGCGGCTTCTGGAACAGCGCCAGGGGGGACTACGCGACCGTCGCCGGGGGCTATTCAAATGACGCCAGCGGCAGTTCTGCGACCGTCGGCGGGGGCTATTCCAACACCGCCGGCGACTCCTACGCTACCGTCGCCGGGGGCGATTCAAATGAGGCCAGCGGCTCCGAGGCGACCGTCGGCGGGGGCTATTCCAACAGCGCCAGCAACTTGGCTGCTACTGTCGCCGGGGGCTACAACAACACGGCCAGCGGCTCAAGGGGTACGGTCGGCGGCGGCCGGGACAATACCGCGAGCGGCGCGTTCGCCACCGTCGCCGGAGGGCGATCCAACCTGGCCAGTGCGAGTTATGCCACAATCGCCGGAGGCGGACCCTCGGACTTGGTTAATCCCGACACGACCAGAAACCTTGCAACAGACGATTACAGCACGGTGGGGGGCGGCGGGAACAATCAAGCGGGCGACAACGCAGGCACGACGACGGATGCACGTTACGCCACGGTCGGCGGTGGCGACTCGAACATCGCCAGCGGTTCCTACGCAACTGCCCCCGGGGGGAACTCCAACACCGCCGCGGGCGACTACAGTTTTGCCGCGGGCCGACGGGCCAAAGCGAACTATGGCGGATGCTTCGTCTGGGGTGATTCGACTAACGATGATATTGCGACCTCCGGCCCCAATCGGTTCATGGTTCGCGCCTCCGGCGGAGTATGGTTCTATTCCACACCTGACAAATCTACTGGGGTGAGGCTGCCAGCTAACGATTCTGCATGGACTACTGTCTCTGACAGAGCACTTAAAGAAAACATCCGCCGGGTGGACAGGCGAGAGATTCTCAGGAAGCTAATTCAGGTCCCTATCAGCCGATGGAGCTACAAGGGACAGACCCCGGGTATTGAACATGTAGGTCCCATGGCTCAGGAGTTTTATGCCGCTTTTGGTCTGGGTGACGACGAAAGGTATATCAGCACCATAGACCCGGATGGTGTAGCCCTCGCCGCCATCCAGGGGCTCCATGAGATAGTTCAGGAAAAGGATGAGGAAATCTCGACGCTCAAGAAGCAAAGCGCTAAACTGGAGGCGAGGTTAGCCTCGCTTGAGGCTCTCGTTGGGACGATGGCAAAGGAATGGAAAGGAGCCGAGCAATGAAAATGGCGAATGTCGGACTGTGCGCAAGTGTGGTGGTCGTGACCACGATGATCTCTGTGGCCGCCCAGAGGGCAATGGCGCAAGAAGGGGTGCCTCTCTTGATCAATTATCAGGGAGATCTGGGGTCGCCGAGCACAGGCGAGCCGGTGCCGGACGGAGACTATGACATGGTCTTCCGAATCTACGACGTGCCGGGCGGCGGGGAGATGCTCTGGACTGGCACCCACTCGACCGCGAACGGAAATGCCGTAGCGGTCAGCGACGGGATATTCAGCGTCATTCTCGGTTCGGGGACTGGCAATGCTCTGGACGCCTCGGCCTTCAGCGAGGCCGATAGGTGGCTGGAGATTCAGGTCGGCGCGGAGGTATTATCGCCGAGGCAGAGGATGACCTCCGTCGCTTACTCCATCATCGCCCACAACAGCCGGTTGCTGGGCGGCAACGAGGCATCCGATTTCGTCATTCAAGCCCAGGGCCTTCGCCTCCAGCCCAACGCCACCAGCCCAAACCTCATAGCGGGCCACGAGGACAACGCCGTCACCGATGGTGTCGCGGGTGCCACGGTCGGGGGCGGTGGTTCCGGCTTTTGGCCGAACAGCGTCACTGACAACTTCGGTACGGTGGGCGGCGGCGCGGACAACCGGGCCGGGGACAATGCGGGGACGGCGAGTGATGCGGCCTACGCGACGGTGGGCGGCGGCCTGCAGAACACCGCCAGCGGCGACTACGCGACCGTCAGCGGGGGCCGCTCGAGCACGGCCGGCGCCAACTACGCGACCGTCGCCGGGGGCTACAGCAACACGGCCAGCGGCTCGAACGCGACCGTCGCCGGGGGCTCTAACATCACCGCCAGCGGCAGCTTTGCTACCGTCGCCGGGGGCTATGGCATCACCGCCAGCGGCAGTTCTGCTACTGTCGCCGGGGGCTATAGCAACGCCGCCAGCGGCGACTACGCCACCGTCGGTGGGGGATACAGCAACCAGGCGACTGCTGATTATGCCACTATTGCCGGGGGCGGCAGATCCGATCCTGGTAGTTCCAGCACCGCTAACCGTGTGAAAGACAGCTATGGAACCATAGGCGGAGGTGGGAATAATCAGGCCGGCGATGATGACCCAGCAACAAACAATGCAGACTACGCTACTGTGGGCGGGGGTAGGTCAAATGAAGCCAGCGACAGGTGTGCCACCATCGGTGGGGGTTCAGGCAATCTTGCCAGTGGTCTATACTCCGTTGTCGCCGGTGGCGCCGGCAATGACGCCACTGGTAACTACTCCTTTGTGGGCGGCGGTAACGCCAACGAAGCCACCAAAATAGATACCACCGTTGGCGGAGGGGTTGAAAACAAAGCCACTGGTGAATATTCCACGATTGGTGGAGGGTGGTTTAACGAAGCCAGCGGTCAGTATGCGACTATTCCCGGGGGTGACAATAATGATGCCCAGGGCAACTACAGCTTCGCTGCCGGCAGGCGGGCGAAAGCCAATGATAATGGATGCTTTGTGTGGGGCGATTCTTACGCCGGTGATGTTGCCTCCACTGCCAGCAACCAGTTCATCGCCCGCGCTTCCGGCGGAGTATGGTTTTACTCCAATACTGCCCTCACTGCAGGTGCAAGGCTCAGTGCTGGATCTTCGTCATGGTCTTCTGTATCCGACAAGGGGTTGAAGCGAAACATCCGTCAGGTAGATGGAAGGGAGATACTCTCCAAACTGACACAAATCCCGATTAGCCGCTGGAGCTATAAAGCACAGGCCCCTGCGATTGAACATGTTGGTCCCATGGCTCAGGACTTCTACGCCGGTTTCGGTGTCGGTGAGGACGACAAGCACATCTCAACCGTTGACGCCGACGGCGTAGCCCTCGCCGCCATCCAGGGGCTTCACGAAATGCTCCGCGAGAAGGACGCGGAAATTGCGGCCATCAAAAACCAGAACGCCGAGCTGCAACAACGGTTGTCGGCGCTCGAAAAGCTCTTCGAGAAGTTCAGTCAGGAGCGGTGAAACAGGGGCGTCTCAAACTGAAACGCTGACGAACCTCTTGTTCTTAAACGATTAGGGTCATCGGGTTCACACAACCCGTGTTTGATATTCCTGCCGGCCTGACATCGGGATGGAGTATGATCAGGTGACCGCAGGAAGCAGGATTAGATGCAACCTAAACAAAATCAGAAGGGGGGGTAAAAATGAAGACCCTTACGACGCCTGCATTCGTTCTTCTGTCGTTCGCTATCGTCCTTATCCTTCCACTCGCGGCAATTCCCCAAACCGCCGTGCCGATGCTAATCAACTATCAGGGGGACCTGACGTCGCCAAGCACAGGCGAGCCTGTGCCGGACGGCTCGTACGACATGCTTTTGAGAATCTACGACATCGAGTCGGAGGGCGCTCCTCTCTGGGAAGGCACACACACCGACACGAACGGCAATCCTGTCCAGGTTACGCGCGGCATATTGAGCGTCATCCTGGGTTCCGGGGCCGGCAATGAGCTGAGCAGTTCAATCTTCAATGGAGCGGACAGGTGGCTGGAGATCCAGGTTGGGGCTGAGACGCTCTTGCCGAGGCAAAGAATAACGTCGGTGGCGTACTCCTTGGTCTCCGAGAACAGCCGGTTCCTGGGCGGGAACCAGGTATCAGATTTCGTCATTCAAGCCGACGGCCTGCGCCTCCAGCCCAACGCGATCAGCCCAAACCTCATAGGAGGCCACCAGAACAACACCGTCACGGATGGTGTCGCGGGTGCGACCGTGGGCGGCGGTGGTACCCGCTTTTCGTCGAACAGGGTCACAGACGACTTGGGCACGGTTGGCGGGGGCGAGGACAATCAGGCGGGGGACAACGCGGGCACGACGGGCGACGCACGCTGCGCGACTGTCGGCGGGGGCTGGTCGAACACGGCCAGCGCCAACTACACGAGCGTCGGCGGGGGCCAAAGCAACACCGCCGGCGACTCCTACGCTACCGTCGCCGGGGGCTATTCAAATGACGCCAGCGGCAGTTCTGCGACCGTCGGCGGGGGCTATTCCAACACCGCCAGCGGCTCCCGCGCGACCGTCGCCGGGGGCTATTCAAATGACGCCAGCGGCAGTTCTGCGACCGTCGGCGGGGGCTATTCCAACACCGCCGGCGACTCCTACGCTACCGTCGCCGGGGGCTATAACAACGCCGCCAGCGGCAGTTCTGCTGCGGTCGCCGGGGGCTATAGCAACGTCGCCAGCGGCGACTACGCTACCGTCGCCGGGGGGTGGTCTAACCAAGCCACGGCCAGCTATGCCACAATCGCCGGAGGCGGACCCTCAGACCCGAACAATCCCTCCACGACCAGAAACCTCGTCACGGACAATTACGGCACAATCGGAGGCGGAGGAGACAACCAGGCAGGGGACAACGCGGGGACGACGACGGACTCATACTACGCCACTGTGGCCGGCGGGAGGTCCAATGAAGCCAGCGGTCAATACGCCACCGTCGGAGGGGGCTACAACAACACCGCCAGCGAAGACCAGGCAACCGTCGGAGGGGGCCTCAGCAACACGGCCAGCAGCTCTTACGCCACGGTCGGAGGGGGCGAGAGGAACACCGCCAGCGGCGACTGCGCGACTGTCGCCGGGGGTCGGTCCAACGTGGCCACTGCCAGCTACGCGACGGTCGCCGGAGGCGGACCCTCAGACCCGAACAATGCCCTCACGACCAGAAACCTCGTCACCGACAATTACGGCACCATCGGGGGAGGCGGAGATAACCAGGCAGGGGATAACGCCGGCACGACAGGCGACCGAACGTTCGCGACCGTCGGGGGCGGCAATAACAACACCGCCAGCCACTCCTACACCACCGTCGGCGGCGGGATGAACAACGCCGCCAGCGGCTACCAGTCCACCGTTTCCGGCGGCTACTCGAACGACGCCAGCGGCGATGGTTCCGCCGTCTGCGGCGGCCGGGACAACACCGCCAGCGGCCTGCGCGCCACCGTCCCCGCAGGTTACAAGAACACGGCCGCCGGGGACTACAGCTTCGCGGCCGGGCGGAGGGCCCAGGCCATCCACGACGGAGCCTTCGTGTGGGGGGACAGCCAGGACGCAGACGTTGTCTCCACAGCGAACAATCAAGTTACCTTCCGTTGCGGGGGCGGAGTCCGGTTCCGGAGTGGCAGCCTCGGGGCAAACCAGGACCTCTCCTGGGCCCCAGGAAACGCGTCCTGGACGTTCACGAGCGACCGGAATTTGAAAGAGAATTTCGTCGAAATAGACCCGAAGGAAGTGCTTGAGAGAGTCAGCCGTCTGCCAATCACACAATGGAATTTCAAAGGCTACACGCTGAGGCACATCGGCCCCGTCGCTCAGGACTTCCACGCACTCTTTCCTCTCGGCGGAAGCGAGACGATGATTGATTCCGGCGACCTCCACGGCATCTCCCTGGCCGCCATCCAGGGGCTTCACGAAATGCTCCGTGAGAAGGATACGAAAATATCAACCCTCGAGGCGCGAATCGCAGCGCTGGAATCTCTGGTGGAAAAGCTCGTAGAATCTCAGGCGGGAGGCAAATAATGGGAGCGACAACAACATATGTCCTTCTTTCCGTAGCCCTGATCATCTGTCTGACGGCGATGGGAAATGGCGCAGCACAGAGCTCTGCAAGCTACGAGCTTACCCGCTCGGTCATGTCCGGCGGAGGGACAACCTCAACGTCAGCGAGCTATGAGCTGACGGGCACGCTGGGGCAGCCCTCGCCTGTGGAGGTTTCCGACAGCACAAGCTACAACCTCGGCTCCGGCTTCTGGGGCGCAACCGTCAAGTTGTTCTCCGTCGCGATCGAGAGCATAACGTACTCCATCGCCGAAGGAGTCCGGGTCACCTGGGACAGCATTGCCGGTGCGAACTACACGGTTCAGTTCACCGAAAACCTCACCGCCGCCTGGCAGAGTCTCTCTAAACTCATTGGGACTGGCGGGTTGATGGAGTGGACCGACGACGGGACTGAGACCGGCTCGCACCCGGGCCTCGCGGGCGTCCTGAGGCGCTTCTACCGCCTCATCGGCCAGCCCCCTGAGTGATCCCCCACAAGCCGACGATGAGCAGCGGGCGGGACTCGAGCCAGAGACTGCCCGCGTAACCTCTTGAGGCGCCGGGCCGCGTTTCATCATACCCCGCAGCAAGCGTGGGACGTGGCAAGAAAAGGATTGCATGCCCGTTCGCAAGTTGTCAGAATTCGTCCATCCTGATTGCGCCTCATATCAAACAACCATCACGAAGGGAGGGTAAACATGAGAACGCTGGAGTGGTCTGTGGCTTTCTCTGCCGCACTTTTTGTTGTCCTCGCGATTGCTCCGCCAGTGGTTCCGCAGACCGCGGTTCCGTTGTTGATCAACTATCAGGGTGAGCTCCGGTCTCCAACGACGGGAGATCCTGTGCCGGATGGCTCGTACGACGTGGTCTTCAAGATTTACGACGTTCAGTCCGGGGGGACAAAGCTCTGGGAGGGGACGCATTCAACCGGCAACGGCAATCCGGTCCAGGTCACGAACGGCATATTCAGCGTGATTCTGGGCTCGGGGACCGCCAACGCTCTGGACGCATCGCTTTTCGACGGCGCCGACAGGTGGCTCGAGACCGCGATCGGAACCGAGACCCTGTCGCCGAGGCAGAGGATAACGTCCGTTGCTTACTCAATTATCTCCGAAAACAGCCGCCTTCTCGCCGGAAGACAGGCGGAGGACTTCGCGAATACCAGGCACGTCCATTCGGGAAGCGAGATCACATCCGGAACGGTGTTCGAGGCACGAATTGACCCGTCTATCGTAAGGGATGGCGAGCAGGCGGTTGCGATTGCCGCTCATAGTGACATTCCGGACGCTCACCATGCCAAGACGACAAGTCTCCCTTGGGACAGCATCACGGCGATCCCCGCTGGCTTTGCCGACGGAATTGACAACGACAGCGGCGGAGACATCACGGGCGTGAACGCCGGGGCGGGTCTTGCCGGTGGGGGCACCGGAGGCGACGTTGCACTATCGGTCGCATTCGGGGGCACGGGTTCGGCTGCCGCCGTCGCGCACTCCGACCACGGCCACGGGGGCGCCTACTGGTCGCTGACCGGGAACACTGGCACGAACCCGGCGGTGCAGTTCTTGGGCACCGCTGACAGCCAGGCCCTGGAACTGCGGGTGAACAACGGCCGCGCGCTGCGCCTTGAGCCCAACCCCACCAGCCCCAACCTGATCGCCGGGCACAGCGAGAACAGCGCCAGCGCAGGAGTGGTCGGGGCCGCCGTCGGCGGCGGCGGCGAGGCCGGGTTCGCCAACCGCGTGACCGACGACTATGGCACAATCGGAGGCGGTGGAAACAACCAGGCAGGCGACAACGCGGGGACCGGGAGCGATGCACGCTACGCGACGGTCGGCGGGGGCTGGGAAAACACCGCCAGCCACTGGCATGCCACGGTGGGCGGGGGCTGGTCGAACACCGCCAGCGGCGCGTCCGCCGTGGTCGGCGGGGGGAGAGGGAACACCACCAGCAACTACTACGCGACCGTCGGCGGCGGCAACGCCAACACGGCCAGCGAGTACTCCGCCACGGTCGGCGGCGGCGAGGGCAACAACGCCATCGGCGAATCTGCCACCGTGGCTGGGGGCAGCCTAAACACTGCAAGCGGCAACCTGGCCACCGTGGCCGGGGGCGAGAACAACCACGCCAGCGCCGAGGGGGCGACGGTCGGCGGGGGCGAGACCAACCACGCCAGCGGCAGGCACGCCACGGTGGGAGGGGGGCTGGGCAACGAGGTGACTGCGGACTACGCCACCATCGCTGGCGGCGGGCGGTCCGACCCTGCCGACCCCCTAACCGGTAACCGCGTCACCGGTGAATATGGGACGATCGGCGGAGGCGGTAACAACGTCGCAAGCGGGGTGTTTGCAACTGTCGCTGGGGGGGGCGGCTATGCTTCCATCTGGCCTCCGGGCAACGCAGCAAGTGGGAATTTCGCCACCGTCGGTGGCGGGGCCGCCAACGTCGCCAACGGGACCAACGCCACCGTCGGTGGCGGTATGGCCAACTCTGCCGCAAATGGCAGCGCGACTGTCGCCGGTGGGGCCTGGAATGCCGCCAGCGGCCTCGCTGCAGTAGTCGGGGGTGGGGGAGGCGACATTTTCGTCCAACTCGGAAACACCGCCAGCGGGGACTACAGCTGTATCGGCGGAGGTGGAGCAAACGAGGTGAGCGGGGACTTCGGCACCGTTGCCGGCGGCGGGGCCTCAGATACAAGCGACCCCAGTACCGGAAACCGCGTGACGGACAACTACGGCACAATTGGCGGCGGTGGATACAACCTGGCGGGTAACAATGACGTATCAACAAGCAATGCAGATTATGCTACCGTGGGTGGAGGTCGGAACAACATAGCCAGCAGCTTTTACGCATCCGTCGGCGGTGGTCAGACCAATATAGCCAGCGGTGGCTGGTCCACCGTCCCTGGCGGATTGCACAACGCTGCTATTGGAAGCCAGAGTTTTGCAGCAGGTACACGGGCCTATGCAAATGGTATGGGTTCCTTCGTTTGGGGTGAC
>JAUYEE010000160.1 GCA_030691545.1 bacterium
ATCACCAACCTGCACCCCCCCGGCTCCGAAAGGCACAACAAGCATGCTACTGCACCTTAAAAAGACCCCGGGATGACAAATTGAAAAACCGGCCCCCTGCAAATCAACAACTTACGACACCAACTGACAAACATAGGTTAGGAATGCGTGAGCCGCCGCGTCGAATACGGACCACCTCGAGCTTGTCTCAAGTTTTGTTGTGGCATCTTGTTCTGCTTCGGACGGAATTGGGTATTTCCCGAATGGCTGGTAGGATAGAGTTAGCAAGGAGGAGATGTCATGGCAGAGAAGCGGAGGAAGTTTTCATCGGAGGAGAAGAGCCAGATTGTCCGGCGACGGGACAGGCGGTTTTGGGATGGTCTTGTTAAATTGACGCTCGGGGCAGTTCTCATGGTGGGTATTCCAACGGTTGCCATCGCGTCGCAGTCCCAAGCAGGCGATGACGTCCCCCCATAGGTTCGGTCATGGCCTGCGAACCCGTATTCGCCGATCGTCAACTATGACGATGGCACCCATGAAGGGCTCCAGAGGATGCTGATCAACGAGGGACTCGAAAAGTGCGCGAATGGCCCTCCGGCCCTGGGTGGAGGGCCGCAGGACAATGATGCCAGCATGCGCTACGCTGCCCAGGGAGCGGACATCGGCGAATCTCCGGTCCATTGTAACGAGCAACCGATTCTCGCGTTGAGCGGCATCCCAAATTGTGGCGTCGGGCTGTCCCGCCAATCCTTCGTCGGAGACAGTGGTGGCGCCGTGTCCGTGTCCCCGAAGGACGGAGACCAACCCCGCGGGCACATTCTCGTCAAGCTTGACGTTCATTGCGCGCCGAGGCTCCGCAAGGGGATGATGTCTTCCTCGCGCGCTAGCTCTGCCGCGTAGGCTAAGGCCGCCAGAATATCCTCGGGTTTAAGGCTCGGGAAATCGGCCAGAATCTCTTCCGGGGTGGACCCCTCCGCCAGGCTGTCAAGCACGATAGACAGCATGACGCGCGTCCCCTTGAAGCAGGGCTTTCCATGGCAGACGGTTGGGTCCACGGTAATTCGTTCCAGCAGTTGTTCCCTCGTCATGCTCTTACCTCAACCGATTTTGCAGTCTCGTTGCAGAACGTGTCCATAATTCGGACAGACCCGTTGTAGTCGTCTTTGCCATTATAGATGTCGTTGGCTTTGGTCTCAAGCTTCGGATACTCTCCGGTGATGAAGATGCAGGCGGGGACGCCTGCGCTGCGACTCCGATATTGTCGCCCCAGACCAGCAGGTTTCGCCATTCGGGGTCGTGGGCTTGCTTTGTGAAGAGGTCACGCTGGGCTTTCTCGCGGCCGGCCTTCGATTCGACGATGGTCTCGACGACCAGGAAGGGGAGGATGATTCGGTCAACGGGCTTGAGGTTGCCTTTTTCGTCGTATTTGCCGTTCCAGATAAGCTCGGTCATGCTGGTCCTCCTATTTCGATCCACCAATGAGTCACGTAATGATAGGGAAGTGGGGGAGATTCTGCACGAAGAATCTTTTGGTCAGAGAGAGGTCTCGGTTTCGGGGCAACAGCCATGTTCTTCTTCAGATGGAATTGGACATTTCCCGAATGGCTGTTAGGATAGAGCCAGAAACTCACCGTTCCCGAGACGCACCTCAAGTTCAAGGAATGCAGTTGACGCATGCCTTTGGGCGCGGCATTCTGTTGTGTCCAATCCTATTGCGGTTGCGAACCGCGTTGAAATGCATTGCGAGAGATGAAAGATGAAAACTGTACGGCGATCAGTCAAAATCAGCGCAGCTGCGATTGTCGTCTTGTCGCTGCTCGCAGTCGCTCGAATCGCAGCGCTATCCGTGCGAAATGCGAAGCTCGGTGCTCTATTCCAGGGTCCTTTGGAACTTTGCAGCCGACAGGAACCCTCCTACTACCGTCGCGTTGAGTACGATCTATCGGAGTATTTGAGAATGGGGGAGGAGAAGGAGGAGGCGGAGTCCTCTTCAAAAAGTTCGGAGTTCGCGACCGGCTCCGGGCAAGGGGAAATCCCCTGGGTGGATGGCGAGGACCGCGAGGAGGTCAATGCGGCCTTGCGGAAGGGTGCGCAGCAGAGTTCGGTGGACGCAACGACGGGCGCTACACCAGTGGCTCGGCTTCGTTCGCCCTCCGTGTATCGGGACCGCCGCCCTTTTCAATCTCTGCAAATCGTTTATCCTCAGGATGGCTCTCTCTTTCCCCCGAATCTGTGCGCTCCGTCCGTGGAGTGGGAGGACCCTCGCAATAATCTCTGGCAGGTATCCGTCAAAGTCGGTGAGGATGGCGAGACGGCAACGTTTGTTACCACAAGCAAGACGTGGCGTTTCCCCTCGAAGGTCTGGCAGCGAGTCCGGCGGGATGCCGCGACTCGTGACGCGAAAGTGCAGGTCAAGGGGGTTAAACTGAACAAGGCGGGAGAAAGAACGGGGCCGGTCCAGGCTTCCGAGATGGTCCGTCTCAGGATATCGCGGGACCCGGCGGACAGCTATATTGTTTACCGCCTGGTCGCACCTCCTTTTAGCTCCTCCAAGACCCCCGATCTTTTTCTGCGTGATATTCGGGAAGACGAACCGAGAGTCTTCCTTTCAGCGCGCCGGAAGTACTGCGTGAATTGTCACTCCTTTTCCTCCAAACAGGGCAATGTGGGCAAACTCAGCTTACAGGTACGAAGTCTGGCCGCGGTCGGCCAGAAGCTGCCGGTGTATCTTGGTGTTTATGACATTGACCGGCGTACCGGGTACAGAGTTCAGCTTCCTTTCCAGATTCAGATGACCACGTTTATGGACTGGTCGCCCGATCACGAGAGACTTGCTTTCTCCGCCAATCAGAAGATCGTCGCGTTAGAGCCTATCCTCTATGAGACCCAACTGGCGGGGATGTCCACTTCTGATATCGCTATCTGTGACCTAACTCGAAACGAAGCTTATCTTCTCCCGGGAGCATCGGACCCGAACATGCTGGAAATTTACCCCCGATGGTCTCCGGATGGAAGTCGCATTGTTTTTTCGCGGAGTCCCGTCGGGTCTCACCCGGCGAACGTTCATTTCGACCTGTACGTCATCCCGGTTGACGGCGGCAACCAGAGTGTGGCTCAACCCATCGAGGACGCAGCAGACAATGGACGCAGCAATTACTTCCCCCGTTTTTCCCCCGACGGCAAGTGGTTGTCATTTTGCCAGTGTGACGGTGGAGACCTCATACGGTCCTCGAGCGACCTCTATCTCAAGGCGGGCGACCTGAAGGGGCCGGCTCATCGGCTGGAGTGCAACGCGCCCTATGCTGCCGATTCCTGGCACAGTTGGAGTTCCAACAACCGCTGGCTGGTTTGGGCTTCCAAGCGAGATGGGGGTATCTACGCTTACCTGTACTTGACGCACATAGATGAAGCGGGACACGCCTCCCCAGCGATACGTGTCCCAATGAAGAAAAAGCCCCATGCGAGTTTCAATGTCCCCGAGTTTGTCGCACAAGACCCGGGCATTCGAGAGGCCGGTCTGTTCGACGCGATACGGGTGGAACAGGAGCCTCGCATCGTCAGAGAGAGAAAAGGCAGCCCAGGTTAGCACCATGTCCAGGAATGAAAAGGGGAGGAGCTCTCGCCCAGGGGTCTCTCCACGTGTTGCGCGTGTGGCAACAGCCGCCGGGCCAGAAAAAACGCGGGGCCGCCCCTGGCTAATGGTTGTTCTGGTGGCAGGCATCCTCCTTTCGGCCATCTACTCGGTCTCTTTGTTCTCCCCGACCCTCATTACTCACGATGACAGCATTCTCCGACTGCCGGTTCTTTCTCACGTGCGCAATGTCCCGCACATCATTTCGCGCGATTTCACCCTGTTCACCTCCGGGCAGTTTCGTCCTTTGAGCTATGTCCTGGTGGCTGTTGGGCGCACTTTCGTCGCTGCGGACAGTGTTCTTTTCTGGCACGTCTGGCTTCTGGCTTTCCACTTCGTGAACACTCTTTTGGTGTTCGGCATTGCCCGGCACTTTTCCCCGCGACCGGCAGTGGCGCTGACGGCGGCAGCCGTGTTTGGTCTCCACCCCCTTTGCACCGTAATTGTCAACGACATCAATCAGTTTTATATGCTTCTGGGGCTGACCCTATCTCTTGGGTCTTTGAAAGCGTACCTGTCGTTCTCACGAAGCCACAGCAAGACTCTCTATTCGGCGGCAGTTGGTCTTTTCGTTCTGGCTGTTCTGACCGCCAGGCCGGCCCTCTGGTTGGGTCTCACTCTGTCTGTCTATGAACTCCTTTACGAGCGGTCCAGGATCACGCGAACGTTGCTTCGCCTGTGGCCTTTCGCTTTGATCCCTCTGTCCCTTTTCCCCTTGTTGCTGTGGTGCACCCCACACCCTCTTCATTACCTATACGTCATCGCACGCAAGGGATCGTTTTGGCGTGGTCTGTTTTCGGTGACCGGGGCCACAAGGCAATATGCTGGCGGTCTCCTGCTGACGCGAGGAGCATCCAGTGTTCTCCATGAGACGGTTGAGAAGGTTTTCTTATGGAGTGACGCCAGGTTCCTCGTCTGGGCAGGGGTTAATCTGGTGCTTGTTGTGGGAGCGGCACTGGCCCTTGTTAGAAGGCAGTGGGCAGCGCTGGGCATCCTTTTCATATTCATCGTCATGATTCCATACGCGTCGGTGGCGTACAACCGTGTGGTTGACTATGTGTCCTGGTCCTATCTTTACTTTCCGGTAGCCGGTCTGGCGTTGTTCGCTGCCGGGGTGTACGAACTTCTTCTCCGCGCCCGACGCCGCCACCTGAGACTGGGGTTTCAAGTGGCGTTCCTTGCATTATTCCTATTCCTCGGGGGACGATCCGTCCAACTCAACCTTTATACACGGTCCCCCTTGAGCTATTGGACGCATGTATTGCAGCTCAACCAAGCGAGCCAAACGGCTGCGTACGAATTGGGGAAAGCTTACCTCGCAAGAGGTCAGTTGCCCCTCGCCTTGCACTGGTTTTTTGCCCCTATGGTGACCGATTTGGAATCCCCCTGTTTGGCTATGGCCCGGCACTACTGTGGGCAGGGCAATCTGCTCGCTTCCGCCGTACACCTCGGGTTTGGTCTTATGGACAAGAAGGAAGGAGTTCTTTTCGAGGATTACTGCTACGCGGCCGGAGAGCTTCTGTTAGCAGCGGGGGCCCTGGACCACGCAGAAAAGAACTTCGGCAGCGTATTGATGGTAAACCCCTTCAATGTCGCAACCATGACTCGACTCGCTCGAGTGTGGTTTCTCAAGGGGTTTATCGCCGAAGCTGACCGCATCCTTGACCGCGCTCGCGAGCTGGCGCCCAACGACAACAACGTCGCAAAGATGCAGGAGGAACTCCGCGAAAAGGAACGGGCGTGGCAAGACAATCAGCCGCAGTTAACAATCACTCCCCCGAGCCCTGATTGGCTCAGATACGTATTGGGTCAGGTCTGCCGGCCAAGCCTTCGACGCGAAATCGTCGCCCTCAGCAACGGAGCTGACCCCAACGACGCCGTGATTCAACTCGAAGCCATGATATGCCTTATCGAAGATAAAGAATACGAAGCGGCAGCCCGCAAAGCCCCGATGGTGCATTCCTGCCTTCCCGGGAATGCTTACGCGTGTGCGGCGGTGTCCCGGGCTTATGCCTACGCAGGCTACGTTGAGCCGGCCATACAATGGGGGCGCCGTGCCGTTTCGCTGGATACCCAGAGCGAATTGGCGTGGGGGAGCCTGGCCATCGCCCTCGCGGTCCAGGAAAAGCCTGACGCCACAAGCCGGGAGCTCATGGACGCCATAGCTCAACATCCGACCTCCGCATCCGTGTTTTACTACAAGCTGGGGTTGCAGAGAAGGAGCGCATCAAAGAACAAGGAAGCCGCAGAGCTGTTTGAGAAAGCCCTCCAGGCCCAGCCCAACGACGCCAAGGCTCTGCAAGCTCTCGGCGAAACCCTCCTTGCCCTCAGCGAATTTGAGCAAGCAAGTAAGGTTCTGCAAAAGGCCCTGGCGGTCAACCCCGGCGATGCCAAAACCTACGCAAACCTCGGATACGCTCTCTTGAACCAGGGCAAAAGCGCCGAAGCGGCCGAGGCTCTCGGAACAGCCATCGAGCTGGATCCGGAAAGCGCCGTTTATCACAGCGACCTGGCAGTATGCCTGGCAAGGCTGAACAGGGAGGCGGAAGCTATACAGGAATTCCGCCGCGCCATCGAGTTGGACCCGCATTCTGCGAATGCCCATTACAAGCTGGCCAATACCCTCGTCAGCGTCGGGGAGCTTTCCGAGGCCGTCGCAGAATATCGCGAGGTCATCAGGATTGCGCCTGCCCAGCATTATGTCCACTTCAACCTGGGCACGGTTCTTCATAGGCTGGGAAACCTCGAGGAAGCCATCAACGAGTTCCATGAAGAAATCCGACACAATCCCAAGTTCGCGGACGCCTATGTCAGGCTTGCCATGCTTTACCGCGAGAAGGGGGAGTACAATCTCTCGCGGGATGTGGTCGAGCGTGCCGCGGGGCTCGGCATCAACATTGACCCTGTTACTCTGAAACCTCCGGGGACAGTTCGCCCCAACGAGAAAGAATGAGTTATCGGCGAGTCGGAACCCACTGCGGCAGTACCCTGCCGTACTTTCTTTGAAGAGAAAAGGCGTCCTGCCCCCGTCCGATGCCGTGCACTTCGCGCTTCATATGTTTGGCAGGATTATACAGGATTATCAGCCATTTGTCAAGAGCCTAAGCAGTCCAATTTTGCTTGACAACCGCAATGCAGGGGAGCCCACTTGCGTGGGCTGATGGAATCCCGCGTTTTCGCGGGACTGGACATTCGGCCATAGGCGGGAGAGGAATAGTCGGCTGCGTGGCGAAATCGGTCCTGGGCACTCTTGCGTGGCCCCGGCCATCGGGCAGGCAACAGCGCCATGCCTCTCGGAGCGGATATCCAGAGCCTCCGTCATGCCTCAGAAAACCCAAGGGTTTTGCATCTGCGGGAGTGGCTTAACCGTGAAGGGAAGGCGCCCAATTCACGCTGAACCAACACAGTGATAGCGATAATAAAACAAGCCGATTGACAAGAACAACTGAATCGGAATAGTATGGGTTTGTGTGGGTTAGCGCCTGGAGAAGTTTCGAGGAACCCGCGCATGGCTGGTCCCGATCCAGCTTGAATCGCGGGAAGATCAAATTGCTAAATCCGAAGAAGTGTGCAGGTTTCTCATCCGTGCTGGGTCTCTTCGCGAGCCTTCGGCAAAGACGAGGTTTGAAAAACGAGCCCTCGGCGGGCGATGGGATTTCTGAAGGGTTGAGTGCATATCTTGACCGGACAGATGGTATTCAACCATAGCGCCTATGTTGGCAACGCCGGGGCAGAATAGGAAGTCCGCGTCCCGTTGGGATTGACCTAAGTGAGGACGTCGGAAGGAGGCATGCGCCTCAGCTCTCTGGTATGTGCAAAGCGAAACCTGATTGCGTGATCTGGCCGCTGTCGTAGCAATACCGGCTCGGCAACATCTTAGGCCAGATAGTCTCGTCCCGGAACAGGAGTGTTTATGGGGCACCGATCAAGTACTTGCCAGCTTGCCCGTGTTGGGAAAGCCGGCCGGTCCCATCACAGCAGTATTGTTCTACGGACCAAGCTGGCTATCAGAAAAGCGGTGGAGTTTCTTTGCCTGACTGTCGGAGATAACGGAGCCTGGTCAGATTTTCCGACAAACAGTTCTGGAGTCAGTACCAGTTGGGTAACAGCGCACGTCCTTTGGAACGCTGGACGGGTGTTGCCGGAGGGAATTGCGACCAGGGCTTTGCGCGCGCTTATTTCAGAAAAACAGGCCAGCGGGGGATGGGGTTTTTCAGCAAGTACGCCGCCGGACGCCGACTCAACTGCCCACGCACTCGCCGCGATCGTGACGACTGGTGGGAATGTTTCTATGCACGAAGACTCGGCCAAGTTTCTTCTCAGCCATCAGAAAGACGACGGTGGCTACGCTACCTACCTTAGCAAGACCCAACTTGCACGTTACCGTAAGAGAACCTCAGAGACGGACTACACTGGGTGGGTTCAGAGTCATGTTTGCGTGACCGCGACAGTGCTTGAGGCGCTCACGGCATTGGGACGAACAGATGGGGCGGATGTTGGACGAGCTGTGCGTTTTTTGAGACAAAGGCAAAGCCCCTGTGGGTTTTGGACGTCTTATTGGTGGCACAGCAGATATTTCGCCACGTCGCACATTCTTAGTGCTCTCTGGAAGATCGACATGGAGGACTGTGGCAGTCTTGTCACCTCCGCTTTGCGATACATATGTAATACCCAAAATCCAAATGGCTATTGGCCCGATCATGCTCAGACCGGCGCGCCGTGTGTGCTTTCAACAGCTTGGTGCGTAAGGGGGATGGGGCGCATTGCGAAATACTTTTCAGCCGTGAAAAAGGGAGCGTCTTGGCTCTTGTCGATGCAGTGCGACGACGGCTCCTGGCTATCAGCTCCCAGCCTGCGGATACCGCCGCCGCACATTCGCTTGCCCGAGCATTATGGAGACTGGCGCGTCGGCCGAAGAGGCGTTGGCGCGATCGCCAATGACGAACGACATATCTACACGACGGCCGCCGTGGTGGCTGCACTATACGAGACCGTGAAGGAGGAGTGAATGCCTGCACTCAGAGAGTTAGTGCCTGAACTGAACGTGTATTCACTTATTCCGATACTTGTTTCGCTGGCCTTCATTTACGTGGGTTATCGAGCGCTAAAATTGAGGGTCAAAGAGCAGGTCTCTATTTGCGTTCAGCAGAAAATGGAACTACGAGCGAGTCAATCCTTCTTGAAGTACATTGGAACGTGGTGCGTACTTTTTTCATTTGTCCTCGCGGTCTTTTTCGTCGGCATGAAGGTGTACTGGACGTCGGCACCGTGTTTGAAGAAATCTCTCAGAGACTTCAATTCTATCGCACTGCAGGCTATGACCTACAGCGGAATCGGTGTCATTATGGCCATCCTCGGTTATTTCTGGAATTCGGCTTACGATAGACTAGGACAGATTGTGAAGGATCTCGCGAAGCTTAAAGCCGACAGTTCGACTGAAAAGAGCCGGCGGGCAGCAGAGGCATTCGAAGATGTCCGGAGCACCTTCATCTTTCTTGAGCGCCTTCGCGAGTGCTTTGACGGTCCTTTCTGGTTCTTCGCGAAGCTTACACTGTTCTGCTTGACATTGCAGGCTGTAGCCCACTTCCTTCCTTCGACACATACATACGACTGGATTCTGTGGGTGGCGATCCTGCTGGTATCGGGTGTATTCCTCTGGTTCTTCCTGATGTTGTTGGCCTACTATCACGAATTACAGCCAGAGCTGCATCGCCACACCGTATCGATCCATAAGCTTGAAAGTGACCCGTAAGGAGACATACGATGCAAGAGATACGTGGCTGGTCACGTAAGGAGTTGTTCGTTTGCGTGGTGTTCGCCTGTGCAACTTTCGCCGCCTCTTTCGTTTTGGGAAGCGGTATTACGCTGGCGCTGGGACCGGGAACATCTGGAGTTGCCACGATACTTATTACCACAGTAATCGTTGTCATTGGAGCCAACATAGTTGGAACGATAGGGTACTTCACCCT
The DNA here is from genome assembly GCA_030691545.1 of bacterium. Taxonomy (GTDB): domain Bacteria; phylum Auribacterota; class JABMQX01; order JABMQX01; family JABMQX01; genus JAUYEE01. Next base: position 9,580 of record JAUYEE010000160.1, read on the forward strand.
CGTAGTAACGCTCTTCACAGTGCTTGCCATACCGACAAACATGTTCGGGCCACCCGGACCACACAAGGTGATCATAGGACTCAGCACAGGCCTCGTTTACGATCTCGCATGGAACCTGACGGCCAGGAAGAGGTTTTCTTTGCCTTTTGCAGCGGCGGTTTCTACTGCGGCATCGATCCTTCTCATTTTCCTTTTCATGGTTTGGTTCTTTCCGGAACACCCGAAGAGAGAGACAATCGCGGGTTTGCTAAAGTATCTCATCCCTGTTTACGCAGTACTAGGATTCATCGGAGGGGTATTGGGCGATTGGATATACAAAAAGAGCTTGGCCGACCTGTCAATCGTGAAGATGCTGAAACAGTAGGGCCAAATGCTGGTCTTGAAGAATGTTTTCTACTCCTATCCTGGAACACAGTTCGCCGCCCTCCGTGGAGTGAATCTGGAACTTCCGGCAAAGGCCATTGTCAGCTTCCAGGGCGATAACGGCTCAGGCAAAACAACTCTTGGGCTGGTGCTCTGCGGCGCGATTCCACTGATCGTGAAAGGAGATTTTCGAGGGCAAGTCCGCTGGGAAGGAAAGGCTCTGGCTGAGGACCTTATTGCTAGAGTCTGCAGCCTCGTTTTTCAGGACCCGTACACGTATTTTTCTGGTCACACTGTCGCCGAAGAGGCGGCGTTACTCAACGACGATCAATCGAGGTTCGAGGAGATAGCTCGTCTCGTTATCAGACGTCGAGACCTTGATACCCCTCTCTATCGTCTCTCCTTGGGTCAACAACAGCTGTTGGCGGTCGCTTCGGCCCTATTGGCAGGAAGGAGCATCATAGTACTCGACGAACCGTTTGCATCTCTTGACACGCAATCCAGCGCTCTCGTCCGTGAACTCGTAAAGGAAGCGCGAGAAAGCGGGGCTCTCGTCGTCGTCCTGCAAAGTCCTCACCGTGACGCTGACGAATTGGATTTCGGCCAATGCTACACTATCTCTCGCGGCATTGTTCAGAAAGGCCGGGTTGCTCAGAATCATACCGAGGCTAGGCCCTTGGATCAAAAAACAATCCACACCAGTGTCTCCTTGGAAGTGACCGGGCTATCATACGCTTACAAGCATACCAGCGTGCAGGTGTTGGCCGGTGTAGCCTTCAACATCAGAAAAGGGGAATCACTGGGTGTCTTCGGTGAAAATGGTGTCGGGAAAACCACGCTGCTTTTGCTGATTTCCGGACTCCTCCGTCCGAACGGTGGAACAGCAGTTCTATGCGGTGAAAGGATAAGATGGCGGCACCTTCGGAAGAGCGTCAAATGTGCTTTTCAAAACCCCGATGTGCAGACATTTGCTCGAAGTGTGCGAGAGGAGCTTTCCTTCGGGCTCAAATGTGCTCGCGTCGAACACAGGGAGGCGGAGAGGCGAATTAGGGCCATTTCGTCGGAATTGCCCTTTAATTTGGACGCTGATCCCTTCGCTCTCAGCTATGGGCAGCGAAAGCTGCTGACACTCGCTTCCACGTTTGTCCTTGGTCCTTCGCTAGTCGCACTGGATGAGCCACTGGTGGGGCTGGACGAGAGCGCGCGAAGCACGGTTCGGAAGTTCGTCGAGCGGTTTCTGGTTGAAGGCGGGTCAGTTTTGGTGGCAGCGCATGAAACGTCAACCTTACGGTACCTCTGCCATCGCGCTGTGAGATTCGAGACAGGGGGCCACGTCAGGGAGTTCTCTCAGTGAAGCATACAAAACCGTTGCCCAAAACATGGCGTTTCTTCCGTCGTGCTCATCCGTTATGGAAGGTCACAATGTATGTGCATTTCATCTGTCTTGGGCTGTGGGGCCCCATTGGAAGTTGCGCCATCGTTTCTGCAATTTGTTTCTTGACGTTGATCCTGTGGCCGCGAGCGGAGACAATGATCGCGAGCCCATGGTTCGCTCTCATACTGTGTACGATGGCCACGTTAATAGCAGTGCCTGGTGGGACAATTCAAGATGTGGTGACGGCAGGATTACTGGCTGTTAGGTTACTTATGATAATGCTTATTTCTGCCGTATTGGGGTGCCTTGCCACGCCTAATGATTTCATCGGCGCCTCGCGGCAATTGAGGCTTCCGGAAAATGTGGGGTTTGGCATCAGCGCCACCGCCAGGTTCTTGCCTTTGGCGGTGAAGACCATGCGAGCCGTCACGATGGCGCAGAGGTCGCGTGGCCTGAGTTTTGGTTTCAGGGCACTTTTTAGAGCGCAAACATACCAAGCGCTTGTGGTACCTTATATTCTTTCCGTTTTGCGTTCCGCGGTTCAGCTCTGGGTTGCGATGAGTCTACGCCCACTGCGAGGAATACAGATTTCCGTCAGCAGGCCGCGGGCACTTCTTCTGGCGGAACTAGCCCTGCTTGGCCTATCTGGTGCCCTTTGGGTTCCCTTCCCCGTCAGCATCGCGCTGTTGACAGGTTTGTCTTGGTAAGTGTAATGGGCAGACACTTCCAAGATTGTGGAGGGACAAGGGCGCACTGCAAGCTTCTTCTGATGATATTCTGTTCTGCTTCAGATGGAATTGGACATTTCCCGAATCGCTGTTAGGATAGAGTTAGGAAGGAGGAGATGCCATGGCAGAGAAGCGCAGGAAGTTTTCATCGGAGGAGAAGAGCCAGATTGTCCGGCGACGGGACGAGCGGTTTTGGGGTGTTCTTGGCAGATTGGCGCTCGGTGCAATTCTCATGGCGGGTATTCCAACGGTCGCCATGGCAGAAGGGGAGTCCGCGAAACCTGTTTCATCCCGCTGCTATGTGGATGAGCAGAACCGTCTCATCGTTGAGGGCAAGCCATTCTTCCCTCTCGGTTTCTATGGCGGGCGGAACATCGAGGATCTTCGCCGCCTCGCTGACAGCCCCTTCAACTGCGTTCTCGATTACGGCATGACCGCCGAGGATGTCGAAACGACCCGGAAGTATCTCGACGAAGCGCACCGCCTCGGCATCAAAATCATCTTCTGCGTGAACGACGTTTATCCGAGCGCGACGTATCGCAAGAAGCTCGGCGAGTGGGTCGGCAACGATGCGATCTTAGAAGGAGTCGTGAAGATGTTCCGCGACCATCCCGCTCTCATCGCCTGGTACAACAATGATGAACTTGCTTTTGACAAGAAGGAAGAGGTCGAGGGCTACTACCGGCACATCAGGCAGCTCGACCCGAACCACCCGCAACTGATGGTTCATTATCGCCCAGGTTCATACCGGACGTTCGTGAACGCTTACGACATCGTCGGTGTGGATGTCTATCCGATTCCCAAGAACCCGGTCACGGAGCTGAGCGAACGGATTGACCTCGCCTATAAGGAGACGGAGGACAAGAAGCCCATCTGGGCCGTGCCGCAGACCTTCGCCTGGTATCAGCACCGCGACCCGGAGGACCCAACGGACACTCTCGGCCGTCGGCGGCTGCCAATGCCGAAAGAATGGCTCAACGGACGCGCGCCTACCTACGATGAGACCCGCGTCATGACCTACCTCGCCCTCGTTCACCGCGCAAAAGGCATTCTCTACTGGTGCTTCTACAACATGACGTACCTGCCGGATTTCGTCGAGCGATGGAATTTCATGAAGCGCATCGGAGAGGAGGTCAAGGCGCTCTTCCCCGTTCTACTCTCTCCGGAAGAGATGCCGATTTCCTTGGATCCGGCGAATGAGGCGATTCACTGCCTTGTTAAGATCGCCGACGGGAAGCGATACCTCCTGGCTGTCAACGCCTCGCGAGAGGCACACCGCCCCTCATTCCGCCTGCCGGAGCCAGTTGGTCAAACGGTAAACGTGAAATTTGAAGACCGCACCATCCCTGTCAAGGACGGAACTCTGGCCGACTTTTTCGCCCCTCTATCGGCGCACGTTTACGAACTCGATAAATGAATCCTGTGGATCGCGGTTCCGCGAAGCAGCCGTCCATACGCGCCGACGAATTCCTCGCGGCAGGGTGGGGCTGCATTTCAGTGGGTCGTTGGCATCTCAGTGGGCGACTTGTGAGAGGTAACGCTGCCGTCTCGGCGGCTGTCCTGAGGGCGTCCCGCCCTCAGAAGGACGTGGCCAGAGCCACTCGCTTGAGCGCGGAGCACCTCAATGAAAGGATGCAGGCGAGACGCCTGCGCTACAGCGGGGGGGGCAGGATGCCCCCCAGACAGCCGGCAAGATGCCGGCGGTACGGTCAGTTGTGGCCACGCCTCCATGGCCCGGCTCCCGTGAGGGCCCGGCTTGCACGGTTGCGACTTGTCCGTAGTCCACCTGCCCGGCCAGCGATTCCGAAAGTGGGTTGGGAGGTAGGGCAGTAAAGGGCTGAAGATGGGGGAGTTGGGGTGATGTTAGGCACAGGGATGGTGGGGGAGCAAATTCGCATTTATGGTTTCTTTCTTTTTTTCCTTGACAAATGATAT
>JAUYEE010000053.1 GCA_030691545.1 bacterium
CAACGATGGCCAAAAGTACAATGTAAACCGGATGAATTCTCAACAGAACCACCGCCAGCACAACCACGACGGGAATCATCACGGTCTTCCTGTTAATACCGGCGGCTTTCGACAGCCCAAGAACCGGTATAGCAATCAAGCCGACAACGCAAGGTCTGATCCCCTTGAACATCGCTTGGACGACGGGACTGTCCTTTATCCCGAGAAACGCCGACGCCACCAAAACTATAACGATAAACGGAGGAAGGACGGCGCCGAGCACCGCGGACATTGCGCCCCGGGCGCCCTTCAACTTGTAGCCCACAGGAGTGGCGACATTGACAACTATTGCTCCCGGAAGGGAGTTGGAAATCGAGATCATGTCGAGGAATTCTTCTTTCCCGATCCATTTTCTTCTGTCCACGACTTCCCGCTGAATCAGCGGGAGCATCGCCAGCCCGCCGCCCAGGGTGAACAGCGACACCTTTAGAAACGTCAGGAATAGCTCAAGGCAGACCTTCATGCCGTGTCTTCTCCGGAAACCTTATCCGCAACATCGAGGCCCCGCCATCGGGCCGCACATCGGTGGGCGACCGCCGCCCCTTGCGCTCCCCATCACCGAGAAACCACCGAGTACCTGCGCCACCTTTTTTGCTGCCGCAGCTCGGACAGCTCACCTTCAGCCCCTTCTCCTTTTCCGCGATCGCCGCCTTCACGGGAACAATTGTGCACGTGGCATCCGGGTCGTTTGCGGGCGGTCTCTAGCGCACGATTGCGCTCGCCCTAGGCGTTCTCCCCGGAGCGCAGCTCGGCGCACGCCTCTCCTCTCATGTCCCCGGTCACTGGATCATCCGGGCATTAGCTATCGCCCTCGCCCTCGTCGGCCTGCGAATCTTGCTCACCGCGTTATGAGCGCGCCCGGCTGCGTGTCATTCCCCTGTACGACTTCCTCGTTACCGCTCGCTGTTTCTGAACGCCCGCCCACGACGTGGGCCGAGCCTCATTTTTTTGAACCGCGCTTGTTTGTTGCCTTGAGTCCTACGCTGGCTTTGAAATGGAAAGAGCACCGAGCGGTAAGGCCTCGGCCTCCAGCCGGGACAGATCAACAATCTTACTGGCCTGGTCTATGTCAATTCCGACGAGCCGCCCCTCGGCATCAAAGTCAAGGACAACGCCGGGCGCCACTTCCTCCGAGTCTGCAGCGACTCTCTCCGCAAGATCAATGTACAGGGAATCCGTCTCAGGGTAGTAGTGAAACTTCACTTCTCAACCTCCTTGAAGTGTCGGTCAGGGAACGCGTTATGGACCGTTTCCCCATCCTCCAATGTAACGACGCGCAGGTGCGCAGCTACCTTCAGTTCTTCCGCTTGTCGAGTCCCTTTATCAGTCCCGACAACATCCGGGCTATCTCTTCAAGATGAGCCTTCAGTTGCTGATGTACTTTATCTTCGATAAGATCACGCCGTCGCGCCAGTTCCAGCAGCGGAATACACTCCTGCAGGGACCCGCGAGCGATCCCGAAGAAGTTCTTGCGGTCTGCCTTAGTGAACCGGCCGTTGCCCTCGGCGATGTTGGCTGCGATGGATAACGTGGCTCGGTTGAGTTGGTCAGCCAAAAATCTATAGCCCTTAGGAAACGTCTCGGTCAGTGCCAGCAGGCGGTCGGCGAAGTTGACAGATTTCTGATAGACCTCAAGGTGTTCGAACATGAAGGTCATAAGTATATCCTGAGCAGATGAACAGGAGATCAGGAGACCGCAGCCAGGTGAAGTATGAGAAGTCACGCAGGCCAATCGCTTTCGGATTCTCCTGCTCAACTTTTCTAATGCTCTCCTGCTCTATTCTTGCCTGCTCCGCAGGCAAGAATCGGGGCGGGCGGATTTGAACCGCCGACCCCCTGGTCCCAAGCCAGGTGCGCTAACCGGGCTGCGCTACGCCCCGTTCATTTCTCTGAAATGTTCCCCAACAAGGGTATCAGAACGTCCGCCTCCGTCAACGTTTTTTCTCGTCTTTTCCCTGACTGTCGAGGGCAAAACCCTCCTTCGGGCAAGTGTGCCTTCGCAGCCGTACGCGTCGAAAGAACGGTCGGCAGCGAGAAGCCCCAACGGGGCGCAATAGCTTAGCCCAGGGCAACGCCCTGGGTGCCCAGGCCCAAAACTGATTCAAAGCCCTGTAAGGGCGGAATAACCGACTGTCAGTTCAACGATCCTCTCACGGACTCACCGTCTGCCCCATTTTGCTCTCTTGCACCGCGCCCGACCTCACCATCGCACGGTGATCTCGACTCCTCCCGGGACGTTCTCGTACACGAGGAGCAGGGTCCGGGACGCCGCGTCCCACTCCCTATGAATGGGCTCAGGTGAGGCTTTGCTGAACTCCACTTCCTTCGGCTCCTCCGGCAAGAGAATTCGCGTGGCGGCGGTCGTCGCGGAAGGACCTCTCGAGTTGAACGTAATGGAGCGCCCGGAAATCCGCTCATCCCGAAGCCGCGACGCGGACAGAAGCACCCGCGCCTTCGCACCCGACTTCCTCGCGAAATCTATATCGTAGAAGAGGCCCCGTGTTCCCGGCTCGAACTCCGCCTTCGTTTTCACGGCAAGCCTCGGGTCGAGCACATCCACAAAATCGCCGGAAATAACATAGGGCTTGTTCGAGATTGATTCGTCGAGCACGGCGATGATGTGGTACGGCCCCCGAACCATGTGAAGGTAGTTCTGCTCCTTCCACTCCTCGTGGGATTCGCTCAACTCGCCAAACGCCCCTTTTACCGACGCCGCGAGCTTCTCCTCTCCCTCCTTGCTCATCGCGAAATCGCCCGGATTGACCTTCTCATGGAAGAAATACCCTTTCCCCACAGCATAACGTCCGGGCTCGGCGTCCTTCTGCAAGCCGAGCGTCTCGAAAAGGTGTTCCGCCGGTGTCGCATATTTGGCTGGAGAGGTGTTCCACCACTCGCGCACCGCGTGAAACGGGTCGCTCCCATCGCCGAAATACATCAGCACGTTCCCCTTCTTCACCCACGCCGCCAGAGCATTGTGATACTCCGCCTTCAGCGGCTTCATGAACTCGTACGACAAAAGGAGCAGCCTGTACGGATCGAGGCAGCCCGGGCGAAGAACGTTCTCCAGGTGAAGCGGCCGAACGGGTATTCCCCGTTTCAGCAACGGCAGCGTCAATCCGAAGAACCCTTCAATCGGCGTCGGGTGCGGCTCCCCCCTTTGAAACATCATCGTGTCGGAAACGAGAACGCCGATCCCCTTCGTCCCTGAGTCGAACGCGACCCTCTCCTGTTCCATGTCGTTCAGTGCATTGATGACTGACAGAATCTCCGTCGCGTAATCCGCCGGAATTCCTTCCGCCCCTTTCGTCGTCAAGTCCGCCTTTCGGTACTGCCCCTGAAAAATCCGGCTCGGCCACGGCATCACCTCGAACCCCCACGCCTCCGGGAAAAACAGCGACGCGATCACCGTGCACTCGTAGTTCCGCCGATAATCCTCCCACGTCCGATTCGGATTGTCCTCAACGGGGTCCGCGAGAAACCACATCTTCTTTCCCGTGGGAGCAATCATGCTTGCCATCTCCCCGTATTCTAAGAACGCCGTCTCAAACGTCCGCTCCTTCCATTCGCCGAGATACCGATTCGGCGTCCGAGCCGTCCCCGTCCAGACCTGCGCGATATATCCATCAAGACCCGGAATGTCTATCAGATGCGATTCCGGGCTGACAAGCCGCCAGCTCCAGTAATTGACCATCGAATGCGTCGGAACGTAGCATTCCACTTCTCGCCCCTTCCCTCGGGAATACTCCTTGATGAACCCGATGACCTTGTTCAGGCACTCGAAGTACAACTCGTACTTCAGCTTCGAGGCCCGCCATTGTGCATCAACCGAGGAATCCGGCGCCTCCCACGGCTCCCCGTAGAAGCGCTGCCAGGCTTCCTTGAACGCCGGCGACCAACCCGTCTGCACCCAGAACTCCGGCTCCTCGAGGTGGATCGCCTCCACGGCGAGGTCAATCGCTGTCTTCATCTTTCCCTTCATATACTCCGTGTACGACCGCGTCGGAACGTTATAGCCGACCGTCGTCGAGCCCCCGTGCCATTTCTTCTGCCCATCGTTCAACTCCTGAATCTCATCGCGATGCAGCTTCCCATCGAACCGCCCATCGAAATAGTCCTCGTACGATCCCCAGGCAATCCCCGTCATCAGATGAATCGTGTAGCCCGCCTCCCGCCACCCTTTGATCCGCCCCGGCAGCCTCTCATCCACCCCATACACAATCGCGACATCCGATGCGATATCCAGCTTATCATCATACCCCCCCGCCGTCTGAAAACACGTTCGCCCTCCTTCTGCTACGACCGGGCTGGCGCCCCCTGAGAAGAAAGCGACTGCCAGGATGAAACTCAGTCTTTTGATAACCTGCATTTGCTCACACCTTTCTGTCTGATGAATTCTGTGACAAGAACAGTTTCCGTCAGCGATTATGCATTGCGGACACGGCCCACGTCAAACCCTGGCTGGGCGGGTTCACCCCAATTGTCTTTGGCCAGAGGGGCCGATTTCAGTATGATTCCCAAAGAAGAGCATGGGCCGCCCAAGGGCTGCGGCCACAAACTGAAATCTGGCAAGAGATCGCACACGGCGTTTCGGAGGACAGTTGTATGAGGAAACTTCTTCTCGTTCTGATGGCGATTGCCATCGTTGGAGGGTGCGGCAAAAAGAAAACGTCTTCACTCGCCGGAAAACCGGGGAAGAGACCGGACCTCTATATCGAGATCTCGATGTTGGGTCATCTGGATTATTTTGATGACCACAAGCTCGGCATGAGGCTCGTCGGCGAGATGCTCGGCGTCGAGACCGATTACCGGGGACCCTCCACCTACAACATAGATGAAATGATTCTGTCGCTGGAGTTGGCCATAGCAAGGAAGCCGGGGGGTCTGGTCGTCGTCGGGTTTGAGGAATCGCTCACACCCATAGTCAACAAAGCGGTGGAGGCGGGGATTCCTGTGGTGACCGTGGATTCGGACCTGCCGAACTCGAAACGCTGTTCCTTCGTCGGAACGGGAAATCACCGGGCAGGCTACACCGGCGGGATGAAGATGGCTGAAATTTTGGGGGGCGAGGGGAAAGTCGCTCTCATGACAAAAATCGGCCAGCCCAACCTCGAGGAACGCATCCGGGGCTACCGAGACGCCATTGCCAAATACCCGAAAATGCAGATTGTCCAGATAGTGGACACTGCAAGCGACCCCATTCGTGCGGCACAGGCGGCGGCGAATCTCATGCAGACGTATCCGGACCTCGCGGGCATCGGCTGCGTCGAGGCTGCCGGGGGAGCCGGAGCGGCAACGGCGGTCAAGGAGGCGGGGAAGGTCGGCAAAGTCAAGATCGTTGCCATGGATCGCGGGACGGAGGTTCTCCAGTACATCGAGGAAGGCGTCATCACCGCTTCGATCGCCCAGCAGACCGCTCTCATGCCGTACTATGCGGTTCTCATCCTCCATACGCTGAACCACGCGGACATCCCCATCACGACCAATAACGCAAGAGCCGGTGTTCCGGGATGCCCGGCAATCATTGACACCGGCGTCATCGTCGTGGACAAAAGCAATTACAGGTATTTCAAAAGAGAGTCGCGAGTCGCCGCTTTGCCGAAGCGTCCCGCCTTCTTTGTAACATGTTTGGCGGAGATATCGGGTGACAGACACCCTGGCCCCTGTCCCCTGACCCCAGGTCTGGGGGGCCGGGGATCGGGGGTCGCGGGTCAGGCTTATGTAATGTTGGTGGCCGTCTCGTTAGCGGCGCGGGCAGGCTTTGTCTCTTCGTGGTGAACCTATCCTCCACTGAGAAGCGATGGATAACATTCTCGAAGTTGTTCAAGTCACCAAGCAGTTTCCCGGAGTCAAAGCACTCGACCGCTTCAGCTTCTCCCTCCGGCGGGGCGAAGTCCATGCCCTCGTCGGCGAGAACGGAGCCGGCAAGAGTACGCTCATTCACATCCTCGGCGGTGTGCTGAGGCCGGACGAAGGGGAGATTGTCCTCGAGGGTCAGAAGACGCGATTCCACAGCGCCCACGACGCCGCGCTGAAGGGCATTTCCGTGGTGTATCAGGACCTCAGCCTCGTGCCGAATCTGTCCGTCGCGGAGAACATTTTCGCGAACCGCCAGCCAACCGGCAGACTCGGCTTCATGGACCGGAAAGCGCTCAATTCCGCCGCGGAACAATTGCTCCGCGAGTTCGGGGAAGAAATTTCTCCCTCCCTTCCCGTTCGACACGTCCCGCTCGGGAAGGCACAGGTCGTGGAAATCGTCAAGGCCATGTCCTTGAAGCCAAAGGTCCTTCTCATGGACGAGCCGACGTCGTCCCTGAGCACCGGCGAAGTCCAACGGCTGTTCGCCAATCTTCAGAAGTGGAAGAACGAAGGAATCAGCATCCTCTACGTCTCTCACAACCTCAGCGAGGTCTTCGAGGTGGCGGACCGTGTCACCGTCATGAAGGACGGGCAGTACGTTGACACGATGCCAGCATCCGAGACGACGGAGGACGAACTCGTCAGCAAAATGGTCGGCCGAACTATCCAGAACATTTACGGAGAGAGGCTCCAGCCGCCGCAGGAGCGAGTCCGCTTTTCCGTCGAGGGATTCAACCGCGGGAGCGATTTTCAGGATGTCACGTTTCAAATTCGCGAGGGCGAAATCGTCGGGCTCGCGGGTCTTGTCGGAGCAGGGAGAACGGAACTGGGCAGAGCCATCTTCGGCGCCGAACCGCCCGATTCCGGCGAGCTGCGAGTGGATGGCAAACTCTGTCAGGCCCGCTCGCCGGGTCAAGCAATTGGGGCGGGCATCGCGTATCTGACTGAAGACAGGAAAATTCACGGGCTATGTCTGTCGCTGGCTATCCGCGATAATCTTGTCTCCCCGAACCTCCGGGAGTTCGTCAAAGCAGCGGGCCTGCTTTCGGACCGCCGAATCCGCTGTTTCGCAGAAGAATGCCGGGAGCGATTCCGCATCGTCACGCCATCCGTCAGTCAACGCGTGATGAATCTCTCCGGCGGGAACCAGCAGAAGGTCCTCCTTTCGATGTGGCTGGGAATCCGCCCGAAAGTGCTCATCGCCGACGAGCCAACCCGCGGCGTGGATGTGGGAACGAAAAGCGAGATTTACCATCACCTTCGCAAAATGGCGGAGCAAGGAACGGCGATTCTTCTTATTTCCTCCGACCTCCAGGAGATATTGAACATGAGCGACCGAGTCCTCGTTATGAGAGAAGGAAGAATCGTCAGCGAGATTCCCAAAAAGGACGCGACAGAGGAGCTTGTCTTGACCTGTGCCATCGGCGCCGGGTGCCCGCGAGGAACCGGAGTGTGAGTACACACATTCATAAATCCAGACACGCACCGTACACGACGGTCCGCATCGCCACGACTCAGCCTAAACGACGCCCTGGCTTGCCGGGCTTCCCTGGCCGAGGCCCAACGGGCAGGCAGCCGGCATCCTCCTTTAGCCACCGTCTTCAGGCGGTGGTATGGGGGAAGCGAACCGTGTTGGCCGGAGCCGGCTTTAGCCGGCGCCCCCTGGTAGCCACCTGCTTCAGCAGGTGGTGGCGCCTGTGCGAGTTATGGTGCCGGAGCCGGCTTCAGCCGGGCTTCCGACCATCTGGATTCATCCGCGAATACGTGACCGAATTTATGAGACACAGTACTAAGTGCCCACATTCATAAATCCAGTAACAAGTGGGCCTGTGCAACACCGAAAACCTTGTCCGGTCTTGTCATACTTTGCACACGCCGGGCTTTAGCCGGCGCCCCCTGGTAGCCACCTGCTTCAGCAGGTGGTGGCGCCTGTGCGAGCTATCGCGCCGGAGCCGGCTTCAGCCGGGCTTCTCGACCAATGGATTCATCCAAAAATGGCCAACGGGACTTATGAACCGGACCACTGAGAGAAAATGGCGGCGCCGAAGACAAATCGCACCATGAAGACAAACGCACGATTCAAATTGGCGGCATCCAGTGAGCTTGGCCTGCTCATCATCGTCGTCGTCTATTTCGCGGCAATGTCGCTTTACAAGCCCGAGTTCTGCCGAATTGACATCGTCAAAGTCATGCTTCTGACGCTTTCCGTGAACGCCATCATTGCCTGCGGGATGGCGATTCTCCTCGTGTCGGGCGGGTTTGACCTTTCCGTCGGGTCCGTACTGGGATTGAGTGGAATGGTCGCGGCGTTGGGAATGGTGCGATATGGCATGCCGTTCTACGTCGCCTTACTGCTTGGCTTGCTGACCGGCGCCGTGGTCGGCGCCCTGAACGGCTTCGTCATCGCGCGGCTTCGCATCAACCCGTTCATCACCACGCTCGGCTCCATGATCTGGGTCAGGGGGCTGGTGAAAGTCATCGGCGGCAGCGGCGTCTATGGTTTCCCCGAGGCGTTCAAGTGGCTCGGACAGGGAATGGTCCTCGGCGTCCAAATGCCCATCATCTTCTGCCTGGTCATCGTTGCGGTTGGCGAATTCCTCCTCCGCAAATCGCGCTTCCTGCGACAGAATTTCTATGTCGGGGGAAACGAGCGCTCGGCCATTCTTTCGGGCATCCCGGTCGCGAGAGTGAAAATGTTCAACTACATTCTCTCCGGACTTCTCGCGGGCTTTGCGGGACTATTGACGACCGCGCGCTACGGGAACGCATCCGTGACGGCGGGCACCGGAGTCGAGCTTCAGGTCGTCACGGCGGTCATCATCGGCGGAGCGAGCCTCAGCGGGGGAAAGGGGTCTATCCTTGGTGCCTTTCTTGGAACGCTTCTGATGGTCATGATTGTCACGTCCATAGATATTCTCCGCGTCCAAGCCGACTGGCACGACTTCGTCGTCGGCGCCGTCCTCCTCACCGCCGTCATCCTCGACAACCTCCGAAGAAAAGAAAGATAATCCTGCCCATCCTCCTACGAAGGTCCGCTCCCACCCCTTCTTTTCGGACTTCCTGCCGCCCGAGCGTCCGTGAGACCCTCCGCGAAATCGAACTAAGCATCGAACAGTTCCAAAGCGAAATGGCGAGAACCTAACCGCCTCCGATCGCTCCCTCCCCAACTCAACAAGCATAGGACGCCGAATGGCAAACCCAGAATCCAGCATGTGTCCGTGCCGCTCATCCTATCGTAGCGATTCGCCACTTGAAGGTCTGAAAACTAAAATCCTGAATCCCCCATGCCCTGTTCGACCCTATGTCCGGGGCCGCTGCGTCAGACTTCTGCCACCGGAACTGGCGTAACAGGCGCTAAGTGCAAATTGCCGGAATTACAGTCAGTGACCGACGCCATCCCGGAGGTCGAGGTACTCGAACCGAAACGACTTCTGCGAAATGAAGAAATCGCGCGTGTCGTACGTAGCGATAATGGCACGGCGCCCCCCACGGAACACGTCGCTTATTCTCGACGCGAGGCCCATGAGAAACGCATCAACGAAATCGATCTTCAGGGCATCGCAAAAGTCCCTGCTCGTCTGCAGTAGCTCGCGCCATCCCGGCACTAAAACAACGTTCGGAGACCGCGTCGCCCACCGCAGCATTCTCAATCCGTACTCGTGCCGCTCCTTTTTTGCCCGCACCAACACGCCCCAAGCCTCCGCCACGACAACGTATGGCACAACGTATGCCCGCTCCTGCGCCAGGAAGTCCTCGGCGTGGTCATGCCACTGGTCTCCAGGAAAGAACGCCGATGCCAGCACACACGAGTCGAGGATCACGGACTCGCGCGGAATATCAACCTCAGCGCCTTGAGAAGGAAGCTTGAGTAATGGCATCTTCAGATCTCGTCCAAATCAACTCCGATGCGTGTCGAAATCAGACGGTCGATCCTCCGTTCAATGTCCTCTTGCAGTGAATCGTTCCCCTGCAACTGCGCCTGCAGTCTCTGACGGACTACGTTCCCCAATTCGTCCTGAAAGCTACCGGGCTCCGTCACCCATCGCGGAATCGGAAACATTTCCACGCTCTGCGGCTCGAACTTGCGGAATCCTCCCCTAAAGGCGGGGGACACCTGCCCGAGATACCACGCCGCCAGACGGCTGTTGAGAAACCCTAACAGAGGTTCCAGCAAAACGGGATCCGCCGGGACGACCGCCATGCCGCCGATGAGGAAGGTGCTCCCGGCGCTATCAATCGCGAACGCGGGCCCCATAGCCAGATCGCGCATCACCAGCTTCGGCATCTCCAACCATGTTCTCCTCCGCCTGCGAACCAGACCATACCAATTGTAGGAACCCGCATTTACGCCGCTTCGCGCCGCTAGCAGTTCCTGGTAGGCCGCAAGGTAGCCCCAGGTCCGGCTGTAGCTTCTCCGCAGCTCGCCCTCGCCAATCAGTTCCTCCCCCCGGTAAGGGTAGATCAAATATCGCCGTGCGCGGACTGAATCGTACCTCCTGATCTCAGCGCCGTAAACGACAGGACGGAGAATCGCAGCCTCAATGGTATGCCTGTTCCCCATACCGTTGACTATCTCGCACAACGGTCCAGCGCAGCCGTCCCCGGGCTCCACAACGAAAACGTCGTTCGCCCCCGTCTTTATCCCCTGCACAATCTCAGCAACACCCGCCAGTTCGTCGCCCTCGTCCTCCAGTTTGACCCTAAGTGCCATCTCTGGCTGGGACAGAAGCACCCACGGAGATCCGCCCTGCGGGTGCTCGGCGTCGTACGCCCTAACCTCTGCCGCCCGTACCGGGGTCGCCGACAGCGACCCCCGAGCGAGAACCGCGCCGGGGAAACGAGCAGGAAGGGCCCTCACGCGCACAACCCTCACCCGGGCCGGGTCCCTCCCCCGACCATCCCTCTGCGCACAAAGGAGGCCAACGTAACTGCTTGTCCCCAGAAAGACTTCCGTGCTTCCGAAATCGATGATAGTCCGCAGCCTTGTTTTCTCCGTCAGCACTTCACGGACCGGACTTGCGTACGCGTTCTGGAAGAGACGGTTTGGCACGACAAGGCCCAGGAGCCCACCACTCCCTAGCAGGGAAACTGCTTTCTCAACAAAGAGAGACGAATAATCGAACCTCCCCGCCGCCGACCGAAATGCGCCCCTAAACTTCCTCCACTCCTTGACCGCGGGCGTGGGCATGAACGGAGGATTGCCTACGATTACGTCGTATCTCGAGGGCAGTCCTTTCCACGTGTTCTCTGAGAGAGAGTCCCCGCATACTATATCCTTGTTTAGCGACGGAAGGGGCAGGGGATCGGGTTCCTCCGCTAGCCTGAGCCATAAGGACAATCGCGCCAACGTAACCGCCTTCGTGTCCACATCAACCCCGATCAGCTTCCTGTGCCGGACCAGCTCTCTGCCCCAATTCTTTTTGCCGTCCAGCTTACGCAGCCTCCGTATCAGAGCATCCGCGCAAGTGGTCAGAAAAGAGCCGGATCCGCACGATATATCCGCCACCCGTGGGACCTCTTTGGGACGGCGCTGGGCCCGCCGGAAGTAAGCATCCAGCGAGTTCCCGGTCAGATAGCGCACTATGAAAGCCGGCGTGTAGTAGACACCCCCTGCTTTCTGACGGCTGACTCGCTCGACGTCGTGCAGCGGTTCCTCGAAAAGGCTTAGTTGAGCCGTGCGCCTCCCCACCGGCACCAGCACTTCGGAAAGGTACTTCTCGTAAGCACGCCCCAGAACATCAGCGTCGATCCACGCAAAGTTGTAGCGGACGTTTGCCACTGGGAAATCCTTGGGGTAGTAAAGATCATGAATGATTCCCTCCAGAACATAATCGTCTACGTCCCCCGGGGCACAACTGTCGAAAAGCTCGCTCTGGATTGACGACTTGGCGGCCTCGAAGATGCCCTGGAGCGCATCACGGTTCAGCTCCCCTCGTCGGGGAATCGCTGTCTCCAAAGCCGGGATCGACGGCGCCAGTCCCCTGTCTTCAACCACCCTCAGCACAAAAAGCTGAGCGAAAACATTCTGAAGCTTCCCGTCCACTTCGGCTGGTGAAGACGAGTACCTCAGGGCTTCGTCACGCCATACATCTAGGGAGTTGACAAGGTTCTCGTCAACCGCGACCAGCCTCCGATCCGGTTCCTGTTCGCGCGACGCAATCTTCTCTACCCGGCCCTGCTCAAGACCAACCGGCGTAAGTGCTTCGAGAACACTACTGTCTCGCGCCAGCTGATCCGCGGTCAACGCAGGCAGGCAGAACCAGCGCCCGTCCTTGAACCAATGCGAGTTGAAAATGACCGTCTCGGCCAGGTTGGTTACAATGCCCCACTCGACCGCCGAATGATATCCACATAGCGCGGCCTTACTGATCACATCGGTGCTGTGCTTCCCCTTGTGCCCGAAGAACAGCAAAGCCGGCTCCTCGCCCAGATAAGCCTGCGTCACGTCGAAGGGGACATCCCGTTTCTCTACCCTCTCCGCCCGCGCTAACTCCTCGGGCCTCTCCCAGCCAAGCACACTCGCGAGCGAGCGTCCAAATGTGAGCGAAAGCCCACTTCTCGCTCGCGACTGAAATTGAGCTACCAGATGGCTAACCTTGCCTCGCAAGCCGCTCATGTCTCCTGCCCTCCCAATTGTTATAATACACCCCATGGCGCCCCCTCGTCCAGCACTGTTTCACGCGCCGCCGTCTATCCACATCTTCCCTTCTCTCTCCCCATTGACAAATGGCAGGATTTATGCCACAATCGTGCCAGAAAGAAACAGTGGCACGCTGAGAGGTGAGCCGCCCAAAGAGGACCTCTTTCTCCTCTGTGTTGTCTGCGTTCTCCGTAGTGAGTTAGCAATGATTTCCTGTCCTTTTGATCACACGCCAGGAATGAACGAGGCTGGTCGTTCCACCGCCCCTTCCCAATCCAAAACCCAAAATCCATCCATCCTGTCCATCCTGTTTGTCCTGCCGCCTTCGCCTTCGTGCTCTTCGTGTCCTTCGTGGTTCCATCCCTCCCTTGCTCTCCGCGCTCTCGGCGGTTTCTGCCTTCCCAAGATCGCAAATCCAAGACCGGCAATCCGCAATCGGCAATCCCCCACCTGGGCCTTCTTCACAACAGTCAATTCCGGCGCATCTCTTTCTCGTTCAAGGCATTATCTCCAGAATCCAGCCTCCAGAAAGGCCCGAAAAGGCCCACTTTTTCGCCTTCCCGTATTTTTATTACGACACGGCCCGCTCTCCGTCCATCCTGTTCATCCTGTCAGAATGTCTCTCCTCTTCTCTGTGCCCTTCGTGTCCTCTGTGGTTTATCCATTCTTCTTCTTTCCTCAGCGTTCATCCGCCTGCCCACTCCCGCCCTCACTGGCCCTTGCCCCCGGCCGCGCGGCCAGAGGAGCCCCCCGCCTCGCCATGCGTCATGGCCACGGCGGTTTCTCCTCCATCTGCGTTCATCCGCGTTCATGTGCGGTTCCCTCCTGCCCTGCACGATTTCCTTGCCGTCAGCATCCAATGCGATGTACAGTCTCGTGGGGTGGCACTCATATCTTTGGTTTCGTCGCCCGCCCTGGCCCCGGCGTCGGGACGGCTCCGCCACATACAAAACATCCGAGTCCACCTCGCTTTCATGCCGACAGTCTCAGTGTGGAAAACAGGTTCATTTCGCAGGTCATGGCCCCGACGACCAACACGAGGGAAACATGAGTGAGTTGACCTCTCTAACAAGAGTTCGGGCGGCGCTCGAGCATCGCGAGCCGGACCGCATCCCGTTTGACCTAGGCGGGTCGGTTCTCACGGGAATCAACCACCACGCCTATCGGCGACTTCGGCAGTATCTCGGTCTGCCGGTGCCGGAGGCAGTGATCGAGGACCGCGCACAGCAGCTCGCCAAAGTTGACGAGGATGTCAAAGAACGACTCAAGGTTGATGTGGATGGAATCAATCCGGTCGGACGCGCGGAAAGGAAGGAGGAGGAAGGCGAGAAAGGCGACTACCTGTACTACATTGACGAGTGGGGAATCGAGTGGCACATGCCGAAGGAGGGCGGCTTGTACTACGACATGCGGCGGCATCCTCTCGCCGGTCTCTCACCCGAAGAGGCGAAGAAGCGGTTCCGCTATCCCAATCCGAAGGACATGTCGCGATACGTCGGCATGAAGGAGAAAACTGAGGAGGAATTCCGCAGAGGGCGCGCGTACATCCTCGGGAGAAACGCTCCCGGCATCTTCGAGATTTCGCTGTGGTGCCGCGGGTTCGAGGACTTCTACGCCGACATGCTCGCGGACAGGAAATTCGCTGAATGGCTGATGGACCAGGTCATGCAAGTCAAATGGACGTACTGGGACATTATCCTCGAAATGGTCGGAGAGAACGTCCTCATCATTTCCGAAGCGGACGACCTCGCCGGCCAGAACGGTCCCCTCGTCTCACCGCAGCTTTATCGCGAGCTGATCAAGCCCCGCCATACGAAGCTCTTCTCCATGATCAAGAAAAAGGCTAAGGCGAAAGTCTATATCTTCTTTCACACGTGCGGCGCAGTCAGGGAGTTGATTCCCGATTTGATTGAATCCGGCGTTGACATCCTCAATCCGGTTCAAGTCAGCGCCGCGGGGATGGATACGAAAGAGCTGAAGAAGGATTTCGGCAAAGACATCACCTTCTGGGGCGGCGGCGTTGATACGCAATACGTCTTGCCAAAAGGGAACAAGCAGGAAATCATTGACGAAGTGAGGAGAAGAATTGACGACCTCGCCCCCGGCGGAGGATTCGTCTTCGCTGCGGTGCACAACATCCAGCGCGACGTCCCCCCCGAAAACATCATGACCATGTGGGAGACGCTTCAGGAATATGGAGCTTACTGAGGTGTGGGCACGCGGCGAATTCACCACGGAGGTCGCAGAGAGCGCAGAGGCTGCAATTCTGCCGCATGGGCATCTCTGGCCGAGCACGCTCTCGGGCGTCACTACGCGAGCACAGTCGGATTGCTACCATGCAGCGCTGATGGGGCCCACGGGTAGGCTTGTCCATGGAGAGTCACGGGCGGGACGCCCGTGCCACGAGCCCAGCGACGCGCTTGGCGGCCAGGCATTAGAGAATTTGGAGGAGATGATCATGTCAAAAAACGCATCCAGCAGGTCTCGCAGAGGAATTGAGATGTGTTTGACGAACAGCAGTTCCAGACCCCGAAAGTCGGTGGCGGCTGTCTGGGTTTGCATCTGGTCTTTCGCAGCGATTTCGCCGGTCGCTTCGAGTCACGGTGCGGACACGGATCCAGTTTATCCGTGCAATGCGAATATTCAGACGGCGATTGGGGTAGGGGACATTACGGCGACGGTGGTGGATCGGTATGGGCAGCTTCGGCGTCCGGAGTGGAGTCTTGAAATCTCCGTCGGCGAGGCGAAGAAACCTGTGACGAGCTGGCTGCCGACTCAATCGCTCGCAAAAGGCTATCTTCCCATTGTCCACACGGAGTTCCCGCCGGAGACAAGTGGGTTGTCGTTTCTGTCTTTTTCCTCGGACCTCGGTGGGGCAGCAGACTATCTTCGCGTCAACGCAGGCAACGAGCCGGTGCATCTTCTGCTGAGGCCAGCGACGGGACTGCCTGAGGTGTGCGATGGCGCGGTTTCTGTCGGCGGGCAGCTTCTGTCGGTGTTCTCGCCTCCGCAGAAAATCGAGGTCATTGGGCCGACGGAAGGTCTCGTCTCTGACGGAACGACTGGGTTAGCGAATTGGGGTACTCCTCGCATACCGTGCGACTCTTCGTTCCGGAACATCCGGGTCGGCTGGGAGGGAAAGCCGATTCGATACATTTTCCCCGCCGCTCCGGAGAAGCTCTCACACGTCTATCTCGGTTTCATCGAGAGCCACTGGGCGCAGCCCGGTAATCGCATTCTCGACATCACCGTGAACGGACAGAAGAAAAGCCTCGACCCCATCAGGGATGCCGCAAAGGACCAGCCCATCATTCTGGATTTCCTCGTCCAGAAAGCAGATGAGATTGTCATCGAGGTGGTCGCCGCGGCGAACGCGCCAGACAAGAACTCCACTATCGCAGCAATCTGGCTCTTTGACGAGAAAGTTGATCCGAATGAGTTACTGCTGAGCCGCTTGAAAGGTAAAGCAAGGGTGTACGTTGACTGCGGTTCTCCTTCGGAAAAGGTGGCTCGTCCGGCGGTTTGCATTTCCTACGACAAGGAAACTGAAGCGTGGGTGAAGCTGCCGATTCCGGGGCAGCCGATAGGTGAGAAAACGATTGATGCACAAAGCGGGAAAGAGGCATTGGCCGCCGCCGAAGAGAAATGGGAGAAGTTCCTTTCCAAAGGAGCGAAAATCGTCCTCCCTGACGAGAAACTGAACAATTTGTACAAGACCTCTCTCATCAACCTGATGCTCCTGCGCCTTCACCTCCCGCAGGAGTCGCCCGAAGAAGACATCTACGTTGTCCGCCCCGGCGTGACCGTTTACGCGGACTTCTGGTATCGCGACGGCGCGTATCTTTGTCGAGCATTCGACGTTGCCGGGTATCCGGATGAAGCGGAAAAGAGTCTGCGGCTGTTCTGGCGCTCGAAGCGATTGGTCAATGGCAACAACGCCTGGCTGCAAGCGGCGAACGGCTGCTGGCACTATCCGGCAAACGAATGGGACGGGCAGGGGCAGGCGCCGTGGGCACTGATGAGCCACTATCGTTTCACGCGGGACAAGGCGTGGCTCGAAAAAGTGTATCCGAGCCTTCAATCCGGCGCCCACTGGGTCAAAACCTCAATCCAGAAGACGAAGTGGTCAGAAGAAACGCCTCGCCCGATTACCTGGGGCCTATTCCCTGCCGGGCTGGGCGAAGCCATCGGCGAGGGGTACATCTACTACCACAACTTCTGGGGCGTCTTCGGGATGAAGGAAATCGTCGAGGCTGCCCGGGTCCTCGAGAAGAAGGACGACGTCGAGTGGATGGAGGAGGTTTACGAGCAGTTCCGGGAAGACTTACTGCGCTCAGTCAAAACGGCTTTTGAGACAACGGGAAAAGGCGAGTACATCCCCGGCGACCCCTTCAGCTCGCGGCTGCGCATCTGGGGCAGTCTGGCCGCGCTGTATCCTTGCGGCATTCTGGAACCGCGCGACCCGACGATGACCGCCACTCTCAACACCATGTGGCAGCGTATGGAAGAAGCCAGCCCCGGCGAGGACGAATATATCTTTGTCACGAATCCGAAACTCTGGACGTACATCACGACCGACTGGGCGCAGTGCTATCTATTGCGCGGCGAACTCGACAGGTTCTATCGCCTCTTCAACGGCTACGTCCGCCACGCTTCCCCGACGAACGCTTGGATCGAGGAGATATTCCTCGACAGCCGCATCGGCACGGGCGACATGCCGCACGGTTGGGCAGCCGCCGACTATATTCTTCTGCTCAGGGACTCAATCGTCTCGGAAAGAAATGGTGCATTGCACATCGCCGCGGGCATCCAGCCCGATTGGCTGATGAAAGGGCCAGTCGAAGTCCGAGACCTTCCGACCGAATTCGGAAAAGTGGATGTGACGATCCGCCGGCAAGACAAGGGGCAACCGCTCTCCGTCACTGTGAAGATGAGCAAATTCCCAGACGCGCCGCAAAAACTCCCTGTGACGATTCACGTTCCACCCGGCGGCGACTGGGAACGCGAAAAAGTCCTGTTCAACAGCCAACTTCTTACCGCGAAAGGTGATGCCGCGGCATCGGAGCTCTAACCTTCTCTCGTTGAGAGAAAGCTGGTATGATTCCACTTTGAGGGCGCGGAGAGCTGTCCGAGTATCAAACGCGGGAGACGACAAATGCCTTACGCAATCCTCCTCAACGAACTGATTCCTCTCGACCTTGAGAGAACGGCAAGAATTCTCGCCAAAGCCAGGGACATCATTTATGCCGATGCGACCCGCACAGTGCGCCATTGCTACGGCATCTTAGCAAGCGGACTCGGCTACGACGAGGCGAAGGCGATTGCTGACGAGCTCAACCGCACAGGCGTCGGCGTTTTCGTGATGGATCAGAATCAAATGTACCAGCCGGAACCGGCTGTCGTCATCAACAACGCCGATTGCCTGGAGGAGTGCCTCAACGTGCAGGACCTCTACGGGCGCTCTCATCCGCTCCTCTGGCCGAACATCATCCTTATCAGCCTCGGCCGGATACTCCAGCGAAAGGAGACCGTAACGTACAGCAGTTCACCGGCTCGGTCGGCCATGAGAGGCCTCGGCATTGGCGGTCTGGCGATGTTCGGCGGGGGTATGATTTATCTTGCGCCGGCGGACTCGAGTCCCGTTCGGAAAACCACCGAGGAGGAAATGTTTGTCCTCGACATCTTCTCGAAGGCACCTCAGAAGAATCACTACCGGATTCAGCACAATGCTTTCAATTACGACTATCTCGGCCCCCGCGTCAAAATGAAGGCCGCGGAGAACTTTCACCTGTTGGTCGAGGACCTTGTCGGCTACGCGAAACAGGCTTACGGTAACAGAGGCGTCAACGCGTACCTGTCAGGCGAGGACCCCAAGAAAATGGACTACAACGACCTCGACCATTTCGATAAGGAGAACGTCTGGCTCCTGCAACTGATGCATGTGCAGCCGTCGGCGCCAGAGGAAGACGCAACAGGAAGGTGAGCGGCTGCGCCCCTCAACCCGGAGCGTGACCCTACACTGGGGTGTTTGCCAGGCGGACTTGTACCGTCTTATGGAGGAAGACTACCATGACGAGTTCCCACACCAAACGGACTGTTGCCATCGCTTTTGCCCTTTGCATCCTTCCACTATCCCAAGCCCTTTCGACAAAGGCGACGGGGCCCCTTCGCGTTCATCCAAAGAACCCACGATACTTTACCGACGAGTCGGGAAAGGCAATCTACCTCACGGGCTCCCATACGTGGAATAACCTCGTGGACATGGGGCCAAGCGACCCGCCCCCTCTTTTCGATTTCCCCGCTTACCTGGACTGGATGGTTCATCTCAACCACAATTTCATGCGGATGTGGACGTGGGAATCCACGACGTGGGATACCGCCGGGAATAGCCCTGGGCAGCGAAAGGAGAAGGCTCACACCGCCGCGCCGCATCCCTGGGCGCGCACGGGCCCGGGCAACGCTCTCGATGGCAAACCGAAGTTCGACCTGACGAAATACGACCCGGAGTATTTCAACCGCCTCCGCTCCAGAGTGACAGCGGCGGGCGAAAAGGGAATCTACGTCTCCATCATGCTCTTCGAGGGTTGGGGCATGCAGTTCGCCCCCGGGGCCTGGGACAGCCACCCGTTTCACCGCGACAACAATGTCAACAACATCAACGGCGACGTGAATGGCGATGGGAAGGGACTCGAGGTCCACACGTTAGAGAATCGTGGAATTACGGCTTCGCAGGAGGCATACGTCCGTAAAGTGGTTGACACAGTGAACGACCTCGACAATGTCCTGTACGAGATTTCCAACGAGAACCATCCGCCGTCCACCCAGTGGCAATACCACGTGATTGATTTCATTCACAAGTACGAAAAAAGCAAGCCGAAGCAACACCCCGTAGGAATGACGTTTCAGTACCAGGGAGGGCAGAACAGCACTCTCTTCGATAGCCCCGCCGACTGGGTTTCGCCAAATCCCGAAGGAGGCTATCGAGACGACCCGCCCGCCGCCGATGGACGAAAGGTTGTCCTCAACGACACTGACCACCTCTGGGGAATCGGCGGAAACCAGGCGTGGGTGTGGAAGAGTTTTGTGCGGGGGCACAATCCGATTTTCATGGACCCTTACGACGGCACGGTCCTCGGCGAGCGGCTCGATCCGAAATGGGAGCCGATCCGTCGGAGCATGGGATACACGCTGCGATTTGCCAACCGCATGAACCTCGCGGAAATGGCCCCCGACGACGCGCTTGCCTCAGGCAAATACTGCCTGGTGAATCCGGGATTCGAATACCTCGTGTACCTGCCGTCCGGAGGAACGGTCACAGTGGACCTCTCTGCTGCAAAGGGAGCGCTTTCCGTCGAATGGTTCGATCCGTCAAATGACGTTACGACGACCGGAGAGAAAGTTGCTGGCGGCGGCAAGCGGGAGTTCATCTCGCCGTTCAAGGGCGATGCTGTGCTTTACCTCAAAGCAATCGCCAGCCCATGACTGGCTGTGGGTGCCTTGGACCTCTCGGTCCGTGGATGAGACTCCAGGTTCTTCGATGCGTGCCCTATGGCGAAACGGTTTGACATGAGGGGCGCCGACACTTATCATCTCAACAGGAAGGAATCAGGATTCACCATTTCCGCGTTGTCATTGAGGTGGAGGACAAGATGATAAAGCTTGGCGTGTTTTCCGACGAGGTGTCCCAGGATTTGATGAGGGCCATCGCCCTCGCCAAGGAGTTCAACCTGCACGGTCTCGAAATCCGCTCCGTTTGGGACAAGCCTCCTCAGACTATTGATGACGACGTCGCCGCAAGAATTCGCGACGCCCTCGATTATGCCGGCCTGGAGTGTTACAGCATCGCCTCGCCGTTCTTCAAATGTGAGCTGGATTCGGACGACCAGTACAAGCAGCACATAGATGTTTTGCGGCGCTGCATTCGCCTGGCAAGGGTCCTCGGCACGAACAACGTCCGCGGATTCACCTTCTGGCGAAAGGATTCTCCGTCCTTCGAGGAGGTGCGGGACAGAATTATCGAGAAGTTCCGCGAGCCTGTCTCCATCATCGAAGGAGAGGGAATCTACCTGTGCATCGAGAACGAATCGAGCACTTACGTCGCCTCGGGAATCAAGCTCCGAAAGCTGATCGAAGACATTGGGTCGCCAAACATTCGAGTCACTTGGGACCCGTGCAACTGCCTTTTCGACCGCGCGTGTGAGGCGCCCTACCCGGGCGGCTACAACGCGGTGAAAGAGGTGATTCGTCTGGTCCACGTGAAGGACGCGAAGAAGGTGAATGACGAGCGCATCGGCGAGCACGTGCCCATCGGCGAGGGGGACGCCATGTTGAGACCGCTCTTTTCCCGACTGAAAAAGGACGGCTACAACGGTTATCTCTCCCTGGAGACTCACTGGCGACCGAAGCAGCAATTGGATAAGGATTTGGTGGACCGGCCGGGCGGGGCGGCCTATTCGGAGAATGCGGAACTGGCGAGCCGAATCTGCCTCGAAAAGATGGTCAAGATGTTCAAAGAAGCGTAAGCTCGTTATGCTAGCAGCTATGTCAGAGGTTGTTGACTCCCTCCTTGTTTTCCAGACAGTCAATCTGTCCGTGAGGGCCGAGAAGGTCCTCCGCGCCGCGGGCGTGCCCTTCGAGGTGCTCCCTCTCCCCAAAGAAATCACGCGAGGGTGCAGCATCGCCATCGGCGTGACTGGCGGAATCCTCTCAACTGCAACCGATGTGCTCGACCGCTCGAACGCCCCCGTAGAAGCCGTTTACCGGCGCGCGGGAGACCGCTGGGAGCTCGCGGGAGAACAGGACACCGCAGTATCGCCCCGACTTTGCTCCATCTATCTCGACAACAACGCGACGACCCGTCCCCACCCCGATGTCATCCGCGCCGTCACCGATTTCCTGTCGCGAAACCCGGGAAATCCTTCCAGCGTGCATTCCTCCGGCCGCCGAGCCAGAGAAGCCCTGGAAGATGCCAGAGCCGCGGTGGCTCGGCTCATCGGGGCCGACGCCTCCGAGATCGTTTTCACGAGCGGCGGGACAGAGTCAAACAATATGGCTCTCTTCGGCGTCCTCGCGGCTCGCGGCAACACCGCTCACATCATCACAGCGAAAACGGAGCACTCCTGCGTTCTTGAGTCCTGCCACAAACTGGAACAATCCGGCGCGAGAGTCACATATTTGCCCGTGGACGCAAACGGCATCGTTGACCTTGAGGCTCTTCGGCTGGCAGTGTCGCCGGACACAGTGCTGATCTCCATTGCCTACGCCAACAACGAAACAGGCGTCATTCAGCCCATTCGCGAGATTGCCGAGATAGCCCGCCGGAACAACGTCCTCTTCCACACAGATGCTGTTCAGGCCGCCGGCAAAATTCCACTCGATGTGAACCGCGATGGCACGGACCTGCTGTCGCTATCCGCCCACAAGTTCCACGGTTTGAAGGGAACCGGCGCCCTTTACGTGCGAAAGGGAGTGACGGTCTCCCCCTTACTTCATGGGGGCGGACAGGAGGGCGGGCTTCGTTCCGGGACAGAAAACACAGTGGGGATCGTTGCCATGGGCGAAGCCGCCACGCTCGCGCTCAATGACCTTGAAGAAACGGCCCGGCGCATTGAGACGCTGCGCGACTTGCTCTACGAGAGCATCGCAGGGCGCTTTCCCTGGGTGAAAATCAACGGCCATCCCTCGCGCAGGCTTCCGAACACCTTGAACCTCTGTTTTCGAGACATCAGCGGCGAAGAACTCGCTGCCTTTCTGGACAAGGAGGGCATTTGCGTCTCGACGGGCAGCGCCTGCGCTTCCGGGGAACCGGAGCCCTCGCACGTTCTGCTTGCCATGGGCTTGACGGAGCAGGAGGCGAGAAGCTCCGTGCGGTTCTCTCTTGGGCGGGAGACCTCGGCAGAAGACATCGAACGCACTGCTCAGGCAGTCATACGCGTCGTCGGACGATACCACCAGAGCATGTGAACGCGCGGGACTATCCCCGGAACACTGCTGGCGATCTATGGGTTCGCTCGCTGTTCGGTCACGGCTGGATCGCCCGGCTCCAACGGCACCCCCCTGGTCCCACAGATCGGACAATCGTATGGCGAACGGGATAGAGAATCCTTCTTCAGGGGGAAAATGTGACCATTGCCCAGGCACCTCAGTGCCGGATAGGCGGGGCTGCCGCATGAGGGGCAGGGGAATGGCGGCTTTTGTCCCTCGGGGTACGACTCCACGAAGACTTTTCCGCAGTCGGGATTATCGCATTTCAAAACGTGCGCGTACTCGACAGCCCTGCGGGGCGGTTTTACCTCGCGGTAGGTAAGCCACGCCGCCACAACCGCAAGGGCGACCAGCCCTGCTCCAATGAAAGGATTGGTTTTCCAACTTCGCTTGGTCAACGAAATCCTCCCGACGTTTTCCCTCTCGCTGACGAATTGCCGCCCGCCTTCTCATTTCCTTTGAACGGGGCCCGTGGGCAATCAGGTTCCTTCACCGCACCAGCGACATCGCCAGGGGATTCACCGCAGAGGCGGCAGAGGAGAGATTTGCCATTTGGGTCTCGTCCGACGCGTCCGACCGGTCCGACGTGTCCGACCTGTCAGAGTTCAGCGCGGATCGTCAGCATTCTGAAATCTGAAATCGGCAATGGAAAATCAATGAAGGCGCGTGTAATTCAACAGTC
This sequence comes from bacterium, assembly GCA_030691545.1. Taxonomy (GTDB): domain Bacteria; phylum Auribacterota; class JABMQX01; order JABMQX01; family JABMQX01; genus JAUYEE01. The sequence goes on from JAUYEE010000053.1 coordinate 23,202, forward strand.
CCCCGGCCAGAATGATGTCCGCCTCTCGCGCCGTCAACTCGATAGCCGCCGCGAACGTTCTGTCCTTCGTCAAGTTTCGGACCGCGACCTGATTGCCTCGACGGCTCAGCGCGTCACGAAGGTCCGGGATTTCCATAACGTCGCCCTGCTGGATACCGTCGTAGTCTTCCTCTCGAACGAAAGTCAGCGGCACGATGCCGAAATTCACCAAGTTGGCCTTGTGGATTCTGGCGAAGGCTTTCGCGATGACCGCCTTGACCCCCAGATGCATCGGGGCCAACGCTGCATGTTCCCGGCTCGACCCCTGACCATAATTCCCGCCGCCAACGATGACCCCGCCCCCTTTTTCCTGAGCCCGCTGCGAAAAGGTCGGGTCAACGCCGGAGAAAACGTGCTTGGAAATCTCGGGGATATTCGACCGGAGCGGCAGAATCTTCGCCCCCGCCGGCATGATGTGGTCGGTGGTGATGTTGTCGCCGACCTTCAGGAGGACTTCTCCCCGGATACTCTCTGGCAATTCCGTGTTGATGGGGCACGGCCGGATGTTCGGTCCCCGAATCACTTCGACGTCGCTTCCGTCCTCTGCCGGGGGGATGATCATGCCGTCATCAACCAACGCTCGCCGGGGGAGACGGATTTGTGGCGACTCGCCTAACCGCCGCGGGTCCGTCATTTTTCCCTCGATGGCGGACGCGGCTGCCACTTCTGGGCTGGTCAGGTAAACTTGTCCGCTCGGCGTCCCGGTCCGTCCTTTGAAATTCCGATTGAACGTTCGGATGGAGACTCCTTCGGTCGGGGGAGCCTGCCCCATTCCGATGCACGGCCCGCAGGAGGACTCTAAGATTCGCGCCCCGCTCGAGATCAGGTCCGCCAGGGCGCCGCTCCTCGCAATCATCTCGAACACCTGCCGCGACCCCGGGGAGATGACCAGGCTGACATTCGGATGCACCTTCCTTCCCCGGAGAATCGCCGCAACCGTCTCGAGGTCCGCCAGCGACGAATTCGTGCAACTGCCGATGGCTATCTGACTGACTTCCATCCCTTCGATGTCGCGAACCTTGCACACGTTGTCCGGGCTGTGCGGCTGAGCCGTCAGAGGCTCCAGCTCGCTCAGGTTAATCTCAACCCGTTCGTCGTACGCGGCGGTCTTAGACGCCTCGACCCTTCTCCAGCAAGCTTCTCTCTGCTGCCACCGGAGATACTTCCGCGTAACTCTGTCGCTGGGGAAAAGGGAGGTCGTCGCGCCAAGCTCTGCCCCCATGTTGGTGATAGTCGCCCGCTGAGGGACCGAAAGAGTGGCGACGCCCTCGCCCCCGTACTCGATGATTTTCCCGACGCCGCCCTTCACTGTGAGAATCCGCAGCAACTCGAGGATTACATCTTTCGCCGAGACCCACGGTCCAAGCTGCCCCGTCAAGTTCACGTTGACGATTTCGGGCATGACCAGGTGAAACGCCCCGCCGCCCATCGCCACCGCCACGTCCAGGCCGCCGGCTCCGATAGCTAACATCCCCAATCCGCCCCCTGTGGGAGTATGGCTGTCGGAACCGAGAAGCGTTTCCCCAGGAACACCAAATCTCTCTAAGTGCACCTGATGGCAGATGCCGTTGCCCGGACGCGAAAAGTAAATGCCGTATTTGGCGGCGACGGATTGCAGGAACCGATGGTCATCGGCGTTTTCAAAACCCGTCTGAAGGGTGTTGTGATCCACGTAGCTGACGGAGAGCTTCGTGCGGACTCGAGGGATTCCCATCGCCTCGAACTGAAGGTATGCCATCGTCCCTGTGGCGTCCTGGGTCAGCGTCTGGTCAATCCGAATGGCAATTTCCTTCCCCGGGACCAGGCGTCCCTCGACCAGATGCTCTTTCAGGATTTTCTGCGCGACATTTCTTCCCATCTTCGTCCTCTTTCTGCGGGTATCCTCAGTGCTCGACCACAGAGAAGCAGTAGAAGCGGCTTGTATCCGCCTCCTCACGCGGCAAGATGCCAAGTCCACAGTGGAATGGGGGGCTGCCCGGTAGCCCCTGGCCGCTTCGGCGCACTAATGGGCAGGCCCCCGGATTCCGCTCCGGTCATTTCCGCCGTTCACCAACCTCCAGGTTCGCACTCGGCGCCGGGGCTTCGGCTTACTTCTTCGTTTCCTTTTTTATTGTGTTGCTCATTCCGGCAGGCCCTGGGAAGACTGCTGCCCGTGGGGTTCCCGCTATTCTTCCTCAAAAGCGATGATCTCTATCGGGCACTCTTCGGCGGCTTGCCGGATGGACTCTTCGTTGGCCGCGAAGTCTGCACCCTCGATGACTTCCGCTCCTTCATCGCCGAGCCGGAACACCTCCGGGCAAATCTCCTCGCACAGACCACACTCGGTGCAACCTTCTTCGATCCATACTCTCACGATAGCCATCACATCCTCCCATTTTGTTTTTGTCTTTTCCTTTGCTCCCCAAATCCTTCTGTTTTCGCTTGTGAGCCACCTTCCGGAGCGCACGACCCCGGAGAAAAACAGCACCTATATAACCATGCCACTCCACCTTTTCAACAATTTTTTCAGTCAGAGGTTCGCCAAAAACTGCGGAGGCTTGGATACCCCGAAGGCACGAGTCACGGCATCTTCGTCTGCAAAGCGCTCCAGCTTCCGCTGCGGGATGACTCGACCGCCGAGAGCATAATCTCGACGACGTGGCGGGCGTGCTCCGGATTCGGTTTTGGCGGCTGGTCGTTCAGGATGCACTCCACGAAATGCCTGTGCGCCGCCGCCGCGTCCGGAGGCGGTAACTTCGGTTCAAACCACCCTTCCTCCGGCTCTTTCCTATACGCTCTCAACGTGTGGCGCCAGGGATTCAGCACAAGCGTGCCCTCCGTCCCGTACACAATGATGTCTTCTCCCGCGCTCACCTGGCACCAACTCGTCTCCGCTACGGCAATTGCCCCGGACTCCATCTCCATCAAGACGCTCGCGGTATCATCCACCTCGCATTTCTTGTCGAGCGTTTTCACGGAGCCCGCAACCCGGACTGCTGATCCCGCCAATCCCGTCAGCGCCGCTACGCTGTACACACCCATGTCGAAAAGCGCCCCCTGCTCCGAGACGTCCTTTAGGAAAAACGGACACGTCTCAGGGTTCTCGCCAAAGATTCTCTGCGTGTCCGCGTAGTAGCCTTCCGGGCCGCTGTGGGCCGTGCGCGCCCGAAGCTGGACGAGCTTCCCGATGTCTCCTGAGCGAATCATTCCAACCGCCATCTCGTATTCCGGAGTCCAGAGGAAGGGAAGGCAGTACGTCTTTCCTTTCGCGCGGGCGGCTGCTTCCACGAGACGGTCCGCATCCTCCATCCGAGTCGCCATGGGCTTTTGGACGAGAACGTGCTTGTCGGCATCGAGCACCTCGCAGGCAATCCGAGCATGCCCCGGGTGGTACGTCGCGACAATCACCGCATCCACATCGTCCCTGTTTAGGACCTCTCTGTAGTCGGTCGTCCATGCCTTCGCACGGAACTTCTCCGCGGTAAATCGGGCCCGATGCTCTCGCAGGTCGCAGGCAAGGATGAATTCAGTCTCCGGAATCTGAGTCATCTCGGGCAGATGGAATACATGGGCGATGCCCCCGCAACCGATCATTGCATATCGCACTTTCGCCATGGAACGGCTCCTCATCGAGCAGATTACATCGTTATCGGAAGGTCCACAGCCTCACCCCGGTCCGCCGAGAGCAACCCCGCTTCCAGAATCTCCTGGGCGTCGCGGCTGACCTTCGCACTGCACTGACCTTCCACTTCCCTCCCGGTTTCCAGGCAGCTAACCAGGTATTCCGGCCCGTTGCGCTCCCCCTCGGGAAGAACTGGCGGGGGAATGGTCTCCACGTCTCCGTTCTTTTTCTGAATGATGACCTGCTTGTTCATCACGCCGATGTTCCCTTCCGAGCCGAGGCAAATCGGGTTAGGCTGGAGGGGCGTGGCGACCTCCGTCCAGCACGCTTCCGCCACGCCGAAGACCTTGTCATATTTCATCAGAATCATCGCGTTATCGTCGGGCAGGGGATAATCCTTCGCCAGCACGGCGCGGATTCCGACAACGCGTTCCGGCAACCCAAACAGATAGCTGCACATGTCCGCCCCGTAACAACAATAGTCCATGAGCGCCCCGGCGCCATTCTTTTGTTCGTCGTAAAGCCATTCGTAGAAATAGTTGCTGCATCCAATTTCCTTCGGTCCCGCGTGCGCGCAGCGAAGGCGGAAATAATACGGCTGGCCGATGTCGCCCCGCCGGATCATCTTGAACATGAGGGGATGTTGGGCCTGGAACGCGGTCGGCCAGTGTATCATCAACTGCACGCCCGCCTTTTTGACGGCGGCTACCATCCGGTTGGCCTGCTCGAGGCGAGCCGCCATCGGCTTTTCGATTTTGATGTGAATCCCTCTTGGCGCCGCTGCCTCGACGACCTTGACCGCGGACGCATTGTCCGTCGCCACTTCCACGATGTCCAGTTCCTCTCTCTCCAGCATCTCCTCCCAGGAATCGTACGTTCTGGACACCCCGTTCTCTCTCGCCTTTTCCAGCAGAGGACGATTCGGGTCTGCGGCGGCGATCAACTCCGCCTTTCCCAACGCCTTCCAGTGTTCCATCTCCCCCCAGACGTGGTCATGAACAAGACCGGCAAAACCGACTCGATAACTCTTCATACTTGGTGTCCTTCCCTGGCAAAACTCCCGAATTTCTTTGCAGGTTACGTGGAAAGTGCTGTGAACAATGCCGTTGAGCGTTCACTCAACCGAAAAGGTTAGCACTTTGCTCGTCAAGGGGTCGAGTCAATTGTAGTCAAAGCGAGCCTGCAAGCGCATCGCAGAATCGGGACGTGTTCCTGAGCGACGAGGGCAGCCGGCGTCTTTCTCATCTGAAACTCAGCCAAAGACACACACTACCTCCTCGAGAAGTCCCTCGCATCATCTCCAAACTCTGCCAAATCTCTCCCTACGTCCCAGCCACCCCACCTCGAAGCAAGGTTGACTTTCTCTTTCATGAGTGAGATAGTGGCAGCCACTGCTGGCATTCGGGCCGGGAGAGGGTTCGGATTTCTTTCGTTGCTCCCTCTCGCAGGGACCCTGAGGCCTCAAAGTGGAGCAGGACAAGAAAAGGCATCAGGGAGGTTGTAATAGGCAAGCTGGGCCTGGACAGGACCCCTGGTCGCGCGTTCATGTCCCAGCCTACTCCGCTTGTGGCTGCCGGCTGAGGCGGCGCGTGTCCGACAACGGGGCGGCCCCTTGCGATCAAGGAACTGAGCGTTCTCAAGAGCCACCACGGAAGATGCTGACTAAAAAACACGATCGGTTGGTTGGCACTTACTTCGACAAAGCTGCGGTTACGTTCGACACCTTCTACGATGGAAAACGCAGCCGTTTCATGAGGTGGGTGGACAAGAAGTTCCGCTCCGACATGTTCGAGCGATTCAGGTTAACCTTTGGGGCGTTGGACTCTTTGGAAGGCAGCACGGTGCTGGATATAGGATGCGGGTCCGGCCCTTATGTCGTGGAGGCAGCCAGGCGCGGCGCCCGCCAAGTCACGGGACTGGATATGGCACCGGGGATGATCGCCCTCGCGACGCAGCGTGCTGACGCCGCTGGACTCTGCGAGAAATGCAGGTTTACGTTGGGCAACTTCCCTCAGGACGCGCCTCAGGGGCAATTCGATTACGCCATTGTCATGGGGGTGACAGACTATGTGCCAGACACGGCGGCCTTCTTACGGGCTGTGGCTAAGCTCGTGAAACGTCGCGCCGTGCTGAGCTTTCCCAGCAAGCATTGGTTCCGCACACCCGTGCGGAAAATGCGCTACTGACAAGCCTCCAATCCCTTAACGACGTTGATCCCCTCCTCAATGCCCGTAAAAGGCTGTTTGTTCTCACGGATGCATTCCATAAAGTGGAGGGCCTCGTTCATAAGCGGCTCGGAATGGTCTTCAATCAGAATCGTCTGCGTGCCCTCGTCGAAGTGCCTGTAGCAAGACTCTCCCTCAACGGGTTCGGCCCACTTGCGATGAAGCAGGAGGTGCCACCACGAGAGGTCCCATTCAATGATTCCCCTGCTTCCCACGGCCGTCAGTTTTCGGGTCTTTTCAGGATAGCTCCAGCTCAGAAAAGCGCTGCACATAACCGACCCGTATTTGGCGCTGACGTACGCGACGTCCTGGAAGGCGTTGACGTCTGCCTGAAGACTATCGGGGAAGCCCTGGCACAAGTAGGTGAAAATCGAAAGATCGTGAGGCAGCAGGTCGTGCACCACCCCAATATCCTGGTAAAGGCCGAAGTTGGCGCGGACGGTGTACACGGTCCGGAGCTGCCCAATTGAAGGCAGCAACTCCTTGAACTTCCGAACGGCGGGGTGATAAACAAAGGTGTGCCCGACCATTACGAGTCGGTTAAGCCTCTCGGACTCAAACTTGATCTTGTAGCACTGTTCCTGGTTGCCGGCCATGGGCTTTTCAATGAAAACGTGCTTTCCCCTTTCCATCGCCCTGACGGACATGTCCGCATGTGTGGCAGGAGGGGTCACGATAAACACTCCATCCAGCTCCATGTCGAACATCGCCTCGTCGGACGTCAGAAGTTCAATCTTGGAATTCTGAAGGTCGGATTTCTCTGCCACTTGTTTCAGGCGGTCTGGATTCTTCTCGCACACCGCACCGAGTACATTGAGTTGCCTGAGGACTCGAACCCAATTTGGCCCCCAATATCCTCCGGCGCCGACTATCCCGAACAACATAATCGCGATCCTTTCCTTAACCAGAGACTTCCTCCTGAACGATGTCCACGACGAGCGTGGGCCATCTTCGTCCATTATCGCCGCAGTGACCGGTTGCTGCAAGGCCCGATTTTCCGCTGGAATTGATCCAGCGGACCTGTCTGGATAGAAAATGCCTATTAGCCCTGGGAGAGCTGGGGTGAGGTGTTCATCCCGTACCGGCGGCGACAAGGGGGGATGGACCTGGAACGCTTCACTTGCCGGTTTGGTCGGGTCCGACGGCGCTGGGCGGGCGATGGCCGCCGATATATTCCCTCAGGAAACCCAGTCCGTACGAGACGTGGATGACGAAGAAGAGGATGGGCAGGATGGGGAAGAGCTTCCATCCTTCGCGGGCGGCAATCTTGGCCGAACAAAGAAGCGCCGCCGCCAGATATAGCCATAGGATTGTCACATACGGAATCCAGGCATAGGGGACGAACAAGGAAAAGACAAAGCCGACAATCAGGAACAGGGCGAAAGCAGAGGGGACTATATGCTTCACGCTCAGCTTGTCGGGATGCTTTTTCACCGCCGTGGCCCTGCCTCGGCCGTAGCCGAAGTACTGCGTGAAGAGGGCGGAGACAGAGTGCCGGGGGTAGTACAGGAACTTGATTTCGGGGTTCATGAGAATCTTGTGTCCCGCCTTGGTGATTCGCCAGTTCAACTCGTCATCATCGGCAAGAATCATGTCTTCGTCAACAAGGCCGACTTCGTGCAGGACCTCCTTGCGATAAGCACCGAATTGGACCGTATCGGTGAGCTGCGGCTCTGTGGCGTACCGGTATCGAGCCGTGCCAACCCCAAAAGGAGACGAAAGGGCGAGTCCAATGGCTTTGCCCGTAAAACTCGTGAAGCCCATCCCGACGACTCCGCCGACCACTGCGGCCTCCTTGACTCTCCGAAGATTCTCGATGCATTTTGTCACGAAGGTTGAATCGAGCACACCACGGCACCCGAGGAAGACGATAACGCCGCCCTTCGCATGGCGGATGCCGATGTTCAGGCCATGGTTAGTCAGGCGCATGGGATTGGGGAGAAGCCGGATGCGCGGATGTTCCTTCATGAAATTCTGCACGACTGAAGCCGAAGAATCGGTCGAGGCCCCATCAACAACGATGATCTCGATCCTCTCGGCAGGATAATCTTGCTGCAGAACAGACTCCAGACATCTCCCAACGTACGATGCCGCATTGTACATCGGAATGACGACCGAGACATGTTCCTGAGTCATGGTATTCTTGTTACCGATGAACCTACTGGGGATGATTTAGATCCCGTGGTCGAGTTGGCGGTTTGTGGCGGCCGGATTCGTCCCAGAAGGTGCGACCGGAGGAGTGGAATCTTTTCCAACAGGAGCGCCAGGATCCAACTCACGGGCACAATCCATCGCATTAGCGGCGGTACAAGCGTCACGCGCTTCAGCTTAACGGAGCACCCTGGGAACATCTCCTTGATTTCCCTGGCCTTCACGGGGCGGATTGATGGATTCTTGGGATTGTCAAAGCGGAGATCGTACCATATGATCACCCCATCCGGCTTAACCACTCGCATCATCTCTCGGGCGGCATCTTGTCTTAACCGGCCATCCAGCATCGTGCTGAACGCTGTCATCTGCAAGACAATGTCAAAAGAATTATCGGACCACGGCAGATCCGCCGCATTTCCGAAGCGAAGGTCCGCCTCGGGTAGTCGGCGCATAGCCTGCTTGAGCGCTTGCTGGTCGAGGTCTATGCCGCTCATTAGATCGGGCGTCGCCCCCCAGAGCATGAGATAGACAAGCCAACTCCCCTCCCCGCAGCCCACCTCCAGAATCCGGCGCTTTGCCAACGGGATCAATCCTTGTTGCCGCAGCAGCTTCAGCAGAACCCGGACTCGCTGGGTAAACATGAACAGGTTCGGTACTCGCACGAGGGAGTAGAAATCGGCGGGGATTTCTTTCCTCCGCCTTTCGATGTGGTCCAAAATCTCTTGAAGAGACGAGTCCAGAGCGTCCTTATCCATCTTGACCATTCGCCCCAATGAAAATGAAGTCGTGAGATTACGCAGCTTGCCCTCAGGTACCTTGATACGTTATCACCACATGGAGTTGTCGAACAACTTCTTCCTCAACGCCGGGTCTTTGGGCCAGCCTACCCTGACCCACAATCGTGGATTACGTTCGTCGCGGCTGGCATGCTCCGATTTCAGGAAGCTGTTAGGGAGCCGACGAAATCGTCGCTGAGCGTGTTAGCCGCTTTGGTTTCTTTTGGAGAAGTGCGTCGCAAAGGGATAGCAGTTGCTTCTCTTCCGATTCCCAGCTGTACTTCGTCCGGGCGAGTTCCCTTCCACGTTCGCCCATCTTCCTCGCTTCCTCGGGATGCTCCATGAGGTAGATTATGGCATTTGCGATTTCCTGGACGTCAAGCGGGTTCACAACCAATCCGCATCCCTGATCGTAAATGATTTTTCGCCACAGAGGGAAATCCGACGCAATCAGAGGCACCCCGCACGCCATGCACTCGAAGATTTTGTTCGGCATTGCCTCGATGTGGTTCGGATATGGGTGGTACAGAACAAGCCCTGCGACGGCTCCGACGAAGTTACTGTAAACCTCTTGCATGGGCACGATACCGCGGTAGTCCACCGTTCCCGACGCGACAGACCGCAGAATCTCAGACCGAATCGCCTCGTCCTCAAAGAAACCCAGCAGGCGTAGTTGCACTGGATAGCGTTGCGATGCACATTCCGCCCCTTTCACCATCTCCAGCGCTCCGAGGATTGGTGAAATTGTTCCACAGTAGAGTACGAATGGCTTCTCGCTTTTGGCCGCGGCCCCCCCACCGTGGCTCCTGCACAGGTAGTCCAGGATCGGATAGTTGTGGAGCACGGCGGAGCCAGGGAATCGCTTTTGAATCGCATCCGTCGCCGTGACGACCGCGCTCATGCGGCCGGCGGCCCAACTCTCAACAGGTCTGACCGCAGCGGAGAGCAGAGGGCGAAGCCATCGGGGGAGATACGGCTTCCCCAGAATGTCCTTGGGGTAGTCTTCGTGCACGTCATAGATGACTTTCTTGCCCAGCAGCCGCAGGATAAGACCGGCTGGAATCAATTCGGGGTCATGGAAATGGTATATGTCCCCCCTTTCATCCAGAATACGTCGCAGGATCCTGAAAGAGGCTGCGAGTCGGGTCAAACGGGAGCTTGCTTTCGCCACGGCTCGTATGCGAACGCCATCGGCAAATGAATCCTGCGGGGCAGTCCCGAAAAGGACAACCTCATGCCCTGCCTTCGCAAGGGTCTTCGCCTCTTTGTGGAATATCCGGTCGTCGGTGCCCCTGTGGACGGTTGTGAAAATGACCGCCTTAGCCCGCCTAACCGTCTGGTTCACCGCGTTCCCTCCACAAAGCGATAGCCTCTTTTGCGGGGACAATCGCCGCCCCGTCTGTCTTGGCCTGGGCAATAATCCTCTCATACGTGTCAGCCCAATAGCTCGGCGCAGAGAAACTGTGCGTGTGCCAAAGCACGGTAAGGACACCGCCTCTCCGGCGAGCCTCTTCCATGAGTGCCGAAATGCGCCGCCAAGCCTCTTGTTGGCCCAGGTTTTGCCGGGTCGCATGTAACAAGGTCTCATCCTGGATGTTAAGACCCAGAACAGTAAAGGGATGGTCTGGGAAAGGACGGAATGGCCAGCGCCTCCCCCCGGGCCACCCCACGTGGAAGTTTGAGCCGTAGCTCGCGTCATAAGTGTAGCCTGCGTCGCGAAGCAACTCCCACGAAGACCGCCCCTTGCTGTAAAGCCAGTGTGAACGGTGTCCAAGTCCGTTGTGCCGCAGGGCGCTCGACACCGCCTGGAGCTCGCGCCTCGCGGCTCCGAGGTCGCAGTAAGCGTTGACGCCGTGCACGCCGACTTCCCATCCTTCCGACTCCAACTGGCGCAGGCACTGTCGCATCCTCTGAATCGAATAGTAAGCGGCTCTATGAGACGGGGCTGCTCGCCCGGAGGGAGCTGCGCCGGGAAGGTTTGCCTCCGGGATGAAGTACAAAGTGGACCGCACATCGTGCCGCCTTTCGATCTCGAGCATTTTTTTGAACGATTCCTCAGTTGGGTCGGCGAGTATCCGTGACTTGACCAATGGCAGCAGTGCCCCCGGAAGCAGCCCACGGAGGTATTGGCTGAAGGAAATCCGACCCCGCCAGAGCCTGACAACGTTGCCCACCAAGCAGCGCGAAACAAACCCCCACAATGTTCGTGAGGTCCATGGGAGATCACGAACCGATAGCACGTCAACATCGTGCGTCAGTGCGAGAACGTACGGTGGTCGCGCGTTCATGGCATCACATCTGCGAGATCCTGAACCGGCGCTAAAGGTGTCAGGCGCCAAGCGTGCTTCAGGTATCGTACCCTCCCTCGCGCCGGCCCCGTTGGCTTTTCCCGCGGTTTGTGGCTGCGATGGCAGAAGTTTCTCAAAGACGAGATCTTTTGGCAGCACCTCGACGCGGCGAAGGCCGACCTTCTTGTTGAAGGCTATTGTTCGCGCGTTGGATGCGAGAACAGTGGATCGCACGCGGCGCACCCCGATTCGGATTGCCTGCTCTTCAAACAGCCTGTAAAGCTCGCGGGCAACACCTTTCCCATGAAGGTCAGGGTGTACCACGATGGCCGCAAGCTCTGCCGTCTGACAGGACAAGTCCTCCTTGGGGAATCTCGACACTGCCCGAGAACCCCGTTTGTTGAAGAGAGCTCGGATGCCAGCTCGTGCCGGCCGCAGCCCCAGTTCAACCGCGTGGTCCCTTGTGGAAGCGGACCCGAATGACCGTATGACTCCGAACCCGAGCCTGATGAAGTTCGCGCGGTAATAGCTCTGGAGGAACGCTGTGTAGTTCCCTGCGCCGGACACGACCCCAACAACCCGGCCAGAGCCATCGCGGGCAACGAAAGATATGGCGTCGCGCCTGCCATAGTGACGCGCGTAGTATCTAACGAGCAGCTCAAGCCCCATTCCCGCGAGGAAGAAGTCAGTCAGATAGGTCGAGTGGAGGCGCGCGGCATCACGGGCAAGGGTAGCGGTAAGCGGACCGTAGGTGACATTGACCCTGTCGGCCCGTGCGCCACTGTCAGACTTTCGAGTGCGGTGGCCGGTCGCTCCAAGCCCCTCATCGTCAATGAACATGTCGGGCGCCTGGGTTGTCACAGTTTACCTCCGAGCATCAACGGTGCGTAAGCCCACACAGGCGCCTTTACTATCTTGTTGAATGGCTGCAACCTGGCGCCGAAACCCCGGAAAAAGTGCTCCACTCCCCGAATATTGGAACCCTCAAAGTCAAAGGCGAGGCCACGTTCCCTGGCAAGCTGGATCTCCCACCAGACCAGTAATGCGTTTGCCCCGCTATTGCCGATTTCGGGGTTGCGGCCGCCGACCAGGGGATACACATATTTCCTGTCCCATGCCACGAAATCCGCGACATGGGGTCTGCCATCCGCGTCGAATGCCGCGTAGCAATCGCCGGCACCACGCTCTCGCGCCGCCTTCACCAAGGAGAAAAGGAGATCCTCCCGAAAACGCCGTTTCGTTCCCTGGCGCGCGAGCGTCTTGTCGGTTAGCAACAACACGGTTTGGGGTTCAGTCCTGGACACGGTGATCCCGGATCGTTCGGCTCTTCGGATGTCCCACCGAATACTTTTCCGAAACCCGGACCAGAGGACGTTATCGTCCGCGATGTCGTCCAATATGTATGTGAAAACGGTGCTCTGGCGAAAGCCCGTCCAATAGAAAGGCAGCCAGTTTGGAAGGCTGTGGTGGAAGCATTGGAAGAACACTGAAAGATGGCGCAGCCTTTCGGCCAAGGCGGTTAGGAGCTCTATCTCTCTCGACGCCTTGGCGTACTGCCGCCCCTCCATCGGCTCCAGCACGGGGCCCCACGACTGCGTGAGTCTCGGCATGCGGCAGACCCTGAAAGGCCCCCAGCGGACAAAATGAAGTGGGATGCCCGCAACGAGGCGACCCCCCTCGAGGCATCCAAGTGTCTTGAAATTCGCGCCGCATGAGGCCTCGATCCACCAGCTTTGACAGAAGAGACATCCTTGTGTAGAACGATCCACGAGGTCGTCCCACAAAGGTATCTCGCTTTTGCTCAGGCAGCGCACTTCCAGTTTCATTTTACCAGGAGATTCTTGTCGGGTAGTTACTGCTGCTCGACTCCCATTGTGGACGACGAAACGGGCAGGGATTCCACGCCCACTTATCCAAATATGCGGTCATAGCTTGCCAAAGATCGTCAGGGCTATTCTCCCTGCGAGGGGAGCTTTAATGATTCGACTGAAAGGTTTCTGCGTCGCGCCAAAAGCGCGGAAGAAACGCTCGACGTGCTGAAGGTTTGACCCCTCGAAGTCGAAGCTTTTCGTGCGCTCCCTCGCAAAGCGGATGAGCCACCAGAGCAAAAATGCGTTTGCTCCACTGTTTCGAAGGTCGGGGTCGCCGCCAGAGAGCAGATGAAACGCACATTTCTTATCCCAGACGAGAAAAGCGGCCGCGTGCGTGTTTCCCTGGGGGTCGCGAGCGACAAAGCACTCGCCAGAATTTTGGCGTTTCGCAGTGCCTGCCAGAGAGAAGAAAAGCTTGTCGCGAAAAGGCCGTCTCATTTTCTGTCGGGCGAAGGTCTTGTTGCAGAGAGCGAGAACTTCACGGGGTTCCGCCGTGGAGACCGTGATGGACTGACGTTCCGCTTTTCGGATGTCGGTCCGGATATTCTCCCGCATGCCGGACCACAGGACCTTGTCGTCCGAAATGTCTTCGAGCACGTACGTGAAGACCGTCGTCTGCCTGAATCCCGCCCAGTAGAACGGCAGCCAATTCTGGAGGTTGTAGTGAAAGCACTGAAAGAAAAAGGGGATTTTCTTGAGCCTATCGGACAGGAGTCGCAGCAACTCTATCTCGCGCGAGAGCCTGCTGACATATCTCCCCTCCATGGGCTCCAGGACCGGCCCCCATGATTGACTCAGTTTGGGCATCCGGCAGACTCTCAACGGGCCGTACCGGACCCAATGAAGGGGGATGCCCGCTACGAGGCGGCCGCCCTTGAAGCAGCCGAGAATCTTGAAGTCGGAGCCGCAGGATGCTCTTATCCACCAGCTCCGGCAGAAAATACATCCCTGGGGAGACCGGTCCACCAGGTCATCCCATAGCGGCATTTCGTCGTCCGTCAAGTAGCGCAGTTCGTGTTTCATTTTTCAGCGGGGGCCCTCTGTCGGGTGCGCAGTTTGTGTCGCTCGATCGCGGATCGGTAAACCTCCATCGCACCAGATACGTAGTTCTCCCACCGAAACACCGTTTCAACTCGCCGTCGCGCTGCTGTCCCCATAGAGCGGCGCAGGTCAGGGTTTTGAGCGAGCGAGAGAATTCGCGAGGCGAGTTCTGGACACGCTCCCGCAGCGACAAGAAAGCCCGTTTCTCCATGAACGACTGCTTCCGGGATTCCTCCGACACTCGTCGCCACAACCGGCAGCCCGCACGCCATCGCCTCAAGGACGACATTGGGGAGACCCTCATTGTGAGAAGGTAGGACGAGGACATCGCTGGCTTTCATCCAGAGGGCAACCTGCGTATTCGGCTTCGTGCCGCACACGTCCACGCTTTGACCGACATGGACAAGATCGTTGTGCAGGGGCCCCGAACCGATTGTAACGAGAAGAGCCTCCGGCCGCTTCTTCGAAACCTCCTTCCAAGCCTCTATCAGCTCCATGATTCCCTTGTCGCGGGTCAGGCCACCCACAAAGATCGCCACGAACGCGTCAGGGGGGATATCGAGTTGTTTTCGCAAAACAGCTTTGTCCTTGGCCGGTGAGAAAAGCTTCGTGTCCACGCTCTTGTAGAGCACGCGGATCTGGCGCTTCACTCGGGACATAGATGACATTTTTTCTGCGAGAGCTTTGCTCGTTGCCACGGCGACATCGCAGTTTTCGATGACGTACCGAGTCAGTGCGAAATTAGCCCTCGACTCATACGGATAGACGTTCACGTCGCTTCCTCTCGCATGGCAGACAGAGGGAACATGAAAGGTCTTGGAGAGCAGAATTGCCGCCATTCCTCCGGGGAGCAATCCATGCGCGTGGATAACATCGAATCGTTTCTCTCGAGACCAAAGCAGGTAGGAGCGGCAGAGATTCGGGAACATGGCGAACGGCTCGAACTTGCGGTAGAAAGCCCCAGGGGGGCGCCCATAACGCGGATAACATGCGCAAATGCCATCCCATAGATGAGCGGGGGAACTCATCCCAAGACTTCTCCATTTCTCGTTTCCCCATAGGAAGCTCGGCGAATAAGGAATAGGCGAAATAACCCGAATGTCCAGGCCAGCCTGCTTCAGGGCCAGGCACTCGCGCAGAACGAAACTGCCGTTCACTACATCAGTCGTCCGAGGGAACAAGTCTGTGAGTGTGAGGACCCTTAGCGTACGGATCATGCTTCCACGGTCCCGCTCTCTGCGGCAGCATCCCCTCCGGCCGCTTCCGTTTTTGCCGTTCCCCGCGCCGCAAGGATCTGACTGAGCCCGAGCGCCAGCCACGTCGTCTTCTGAAAGCACACGGTGCCGAACATCATCCGTATGAGGACGGAAACGAGGAGCGACCAGGCCACTATCTTCTCGAGGGAGTATGGCTGGCGCGCAATAAAGCGGGCGCATTGCCAAAGGATTCCAAGGAGGAGAATAAGCCCGACTATTCCAAGCTCTGCGAATGCCGTAATGAATGTATTGTGTGCCTCGATATTCCGCATGGCCGTGTAACTCTGCATTTCCGCGATGGCCTCGGGCACGCTTTCCACGAAGCTTCCTGCCCCAACGCCAACGATCGGATGGCGGCTGCCGAGGATGATCCCCGCTCGCCAGATGTCGGCACGGGAAGAACGGATCGCCGCGGGGTCAACAATGCTCTCGCCTCTGATCTCCACGTCGGCAGATGTAACGCCAAGGTGAACGGTGAGCAACTGCACGCTAAAAAGTAACAAAGCCAGACTTCCCATCGCGAAAACGATGATGAGAGGTGTCACTTTCCTCGATCCTATCCCGTAAATCAGCAAGGGTATCGCCGTTGCGAGCCAACCAGCGCGACTTTGTGTCAACGCCAATCCAAGGACGAGAAAGCCCCCAACGGCTACCGCAAGGGCTTTCCCCGTAGGGCGCGCGGCTGGGGCGTAGTAAGTAAGCAGAATGAGGCCGATGGCAATGTCCCTTGCCAGATGATTGGGGTTGCCCGTTAAGTAAATCAGGCGTGGCGCCAAGTCCCACTTGGGCATCAATGCCGAGACCAGAATCGCCAGAGCTGTGCCTCCGATGAAGTAAAAGCATACCCAGCGGAGCTCGTCTGGGGACCTGAGCATCGCGCGCAGCAAAACCCAGAAAAGCGCTAACTGGCCTACAGTCAGCGCCATGACGAAAGCGGGTGATTTCTCCTTCGCCCAAAGACAGGAGACAGCGATCCAGGCCGCAAACAGAAGAATCCATTTACTGCCCCCGTCAAATCTGAGGAGGCCCTCCCTCAACTGGGCTTTGAAAAGCAAAGACGTGAACGTGAGAACGCCAGCAATTCGGGTAATCGCAATCCACCCTCCCGCGAACGTGTACACGCTTTCGACTGGTATCAGAAATGCCATCAGGCAGAGACCAATGAGCGGTTCCCACAGAACGAGCGCGACCGCACCTGCGGCCGCAGAAAACATCGCGGCTTTCATCGCCAGCGTCCCGATTGAATGCGCCCACAGGGTCCCGGCCGCGGCCAAAGCCATTCCGGCGCCGGCAAGCAGAGGGGCGGTTAGCTTACGTTCTGCCGGTGTCTCTGTCGTC
The DNA here is from genome assembly GCA_030691545.1 of bacterium. Taxonomy (GTDB): domain Bacteria; phylum Auribacterota; class JABMQX01; order JABMQX01; family JABMQX01; genus JAUYEE01. The sequence continues at coordinate 39,788 of JAUYEE010000053.1, forward strand.
TCGTACGGGGACATAAGTTTCACCTCGAAAGGGCACTTCGCCCGCAGTGGGGCACTCTGAGAAGAGCTCATGCAAAACGGCCGAATATCCTCTTCGCTCAAGCGTACCGGTTCTTACGCAGAATGATTGTACTAAGTTCTTCCCTTTAGCACAAGATAGGAAAACCCTTTTTCAGCAGTTGGTCGAACAAAGAGCTTGCCGCTCCGCGCGCGACCTCCGCAACGCACCATCCACTCCCCTGGCAGAGGGCGCGAGCCATCGCCTCGTCAGATCGGGACGCGCTGGGCGCTCCGCGAACCTGAGCATCGCCTCGCTTGTCGACAGAGCAATTCCATGAATTCGACTTCCTTTGGAATCCTTACGGTCCACGATTCGAGGTGGTCCAAGGCATATCGCTTGGCTCCGCGCTCGAGATTTCTCCTAACGTCCGGGTTCTCAATGAGGTCGCAGACGGCTCCAGCAAGCCGAGGAAGGTCACTAACGGCAGGCGCCGTGAGCAAGCTTCGGCGGCCTTCAATGCTGCGTACCTGAGGCGGTTGCCCTCGATAAGATAAGAGAACGAGCGATGGAATGTCCCTCCGAGGGACGCCTTAAAGCGTGTGGGGCCATGCTTGGGGTCGTCACTTGCTCCGCCGAGGTCATAGCGTAGGTAGCGCTGTGCTTTTGCCCACAATATCACCTCCCACTGCAGAAAGTTGTTGGGCGACAGGTTTCGATAGGCGGGGTGCGTCGCTCCCAGAAGATACACGGGGTACAACCCCAGCAGCAGGAAGGCTCCGGCAACGAGGGTTTGGTCCTGGTATGCCGCGAAGAGCGCGCCCCAAGGCGAATCCCACAGACCTCTGACCTGCGCATAAGTAAGGTACGCAAACTGCCTCTGTTTTGCGGTTGTCGCATACATTTGGTACCATTGGCGTAGCTCTTGTTCGTGGGTCACTCTCGCCGCCTGCAAGCCCAACTTTTGCGCTTTTCTTACAGCGGTGCGGCTTCGCCCCTGCATCAGATTGTAAAGTTCCTGTTCGGCGCGTCGAAGATCAATTACAAATGTCCCCCCCAAGGTCGGGCGATGACTGAAAGACAGCAACGGCATGTTGGTGTGCACCACCATGCGTGCAATGCCGTTGGACCGGAGGAAACCTCTCAGTCGGTCATACGTTGCGGCAGAGAAGGACGCGCTCGCCTCGGGACTGAAGAGGTAAGCGGTGGTGAATCCGAGGAGCGGTTTTCGCGCGACGTACATTAAAAGCCCCTCGAGGCTTATCAAGACCCGCCCCGAAATCTGGGCGTAGTAGTCCCCGAACTGTCTATCTTGGTAAATACTCCAGGTGCCTTTCCACTCGCCAGGAATCATATTGGTCTCCAGACCGACCCCGACAGCAGTTCGTGCCTTTTCTTCCAGGCCGTCTGGCTCAAATTATACAACGAGCCATAGGAGGAGACCAGGCAGCGAAACATGTAGCTGGGCGTACCGCCACCAATGCCGATGCGAGGCAAAGCGTAAAGCTGGTCCACGGCGGGGCGTCTCCAGAGGGGGAGCTTCACTGCGAACGCACACCGGATCCCAGATCGCTCGGCTACTCTGGCAATTGTCGCATTAAACTCGCCGAAAGGATAGGACATGAACGGTGGCGCCGCTCCGACAACTTCCGCGATGCGACGCTGGGAACCGATTATCTCGTTCTCCAGTTCTGCCACCGACATCATCCAAAGCCTCTTATGGATTCGACCGTGAGACGCAAAGGTGACTCCGTTGGCATTCATTTCCTTGATTTGGGACTCCGAAAGAAAACGGCATTGCATGTTCGCCCTTTCTTCCGATTGGGCCACGACCCAGCCGCTTGGGTCATATCGTATCCGCGCGTCTTCTCCAATGAGGTCCGTTGTCAAAAAAACCGTCGCGGGCACGCAGTGCTTCCTCAGTATTGGAAAAGCGTAGGTGTGGTTGTCCTCAAAGCCATCGTCAAATGTGATATGAACGGAACGGCGGGGCAGAGATACTCTTCCTTCCGCCCACTCGCAAATCTCGCTCACTGACGCGAAGTGGTAGTCTGACTCCTTCAAGAAGGTTATTTGCTCTTCAAACTCGCTCTGTCGTACCCAGGATACCGAATAGCCCGACGGAGGAGCCGGAAGAACGCGGTGATAGAGAAGCGAAACGGCGAGCCGGCGAGGGGCCGTCTTCTCCATGGCCAAAAGGGCCTGGCAAAAAAGCCAGCGTGCCGCGAGTTTAAGCTTCTGGCCGGAACCCGCAGCGGCTTCCTTCTCAAGCAAGGGACGGCCTTCCTGGACTGTATTCAATAGGGTTGCCAAATAAGTCACGCTCCACTCACTGAGTGGACCCACCGGGTCGCCACACACCGAGTTGCCCGGCGACCCCTTTCAGCATCGCAGCCATCTTTGACATGTTGCTCGCAGAAACGTTCTGATGCACGGGCAATAATAGGATTTTTCTTGCGAGAAGGACGGCAGTTGAACCCTCATCCTTTTTGACTTCCTTCGGGAGCCGCGGCCAGGAAGGGGCCTCGATGCCATGCCGTGCAAGGGCGTCTCGAATCAAGTCGCGCCTATCGAGAAACAGCGGGATGGCCCAGGGACAGGCGCCCTCCGGCATCACCCGACGGAGCGCTGCTCCTTTCAGTTCATCCAACGACGAAACGAAAATGCGGTAGTTGCGCCGTCTCCGCCGCGAGACGCGCGCCGGATCCAGTCGCGCCAAAAGAAGCCGGGTAGCGAAACTCGGACCGACGGGTACATCCTGAGCCAGTCCGCGAACCGATTCCTCGAAATCCGCTCGATTCTGACCGCGACCGCTCAGCCTGCCCCAGAGCCGCGTGGCTCTATCCGGAGAAAGCGCCACCTTCTCGGCAAATCGTGATATCAAGAGGCGCAGTATCCCCGGTATCCCGCTGCTTCCGGGGGCATGATCCCACGCCTTTTCGCCGGGGGATCTCTCCTTCATTACAAGCAGCCCGCCGTCCGGGACAGGCAGGATCTTCCAGAGGCTAAAAATGGCCGCGTCCCCGAACTGCCCGAGGGGGATACCGTTGTGGCTCGCGAGAAGGGCGTGCGCACAATCCTCTATCAGGAAGATGCCTCTGCACCTGGCAAATTCGGCGATCTCACCGATGTTCTCTTGGGGAAAGCCGAAATAGTGGACCACGACGAGCGCCCGTACTCTTTGCGATACCGTCCGCAATAGTTCGGCAACCGACACCCGAAGGTCGCGCTGCACGTCGTAGTAGGCGATCGCGTAGCCAGCCTTACGCAAGGAGTCAGGGACAACATCGCAGATATACGAGGGGATGGCGACAATCGAACCCTTTTCGACTGCCGCAAGGCGTAGTGCGGCGCAAAGCGCTGCTCTCCCTGAGTTGTAGAGTATCCCGTTGTTGTAGCTACTCATCTGCCCGCGGGCCAAGGTAGAGAGGTCGCGCAGCGACAAACTCGGGCTAACCGAAACATACATATTTCTCAAGCCTTTACACGTGCGGCGGATCTAACCTGAAACCGCCGCAACCCATCTCGCCAAACGTACGCACCTCAAAATGAGACACCGAACTCTCCGTATCGCACCCAATCGCCCTCAGTCCTGGCTGCCAGACATCGCCCGTGGGATGCGGGCCATTTCTTTGTCCCAAGCATCTTTGGTCTCGCTCGCGGGCATCTTCCCGTCTAGGCCCGAGACAAACTAAAAGAGAATCGTGCCCGACGGCTCAATGCCACAGGCTTGTTCTACGAGGTTGATTTCTCTTTGGATTCTGGCCGACCAGCTTTCGAGGTTCCGATCGGCATACTCGGCAGCGCCTCGTTGCAGTCGCAGTCTTTCCTCCGGGTTTTCTATGAGCCAGCATATCACATCTGGCAAGCGATGCAGCTCCGAAGGCCGCAGCAGAACCCCATTTTTGCCGTTCTCGACGAACTCCACGGTGGCCCCAGCAGCGAGCGTCACTATACACATACCTGCAGCCAGAGCCTCCAGAAGTGTGTTGCCCACGTTCGAGAAATCAGACAATGCAAGGAAGATACCTGCCGCTGAGAGCAGCGGACCGATCTCCGAATGATTGACAGAACCCAAAAACGTGACATGCTTCGTGATCCCCAGGGAGGACGTAAGCTCCACAAGGGCCGTTTTTTGCTCGCCCTCTCCGGCAATGGCCAGGTGCGCTTCCGGGTGCCTCGTCAAAATCGCCGCCAACAGGCGAAGGGCCCGGTCCACACGCTTGTTGCCCTCAAGGCGACTGAGGGTGAGAAGCACGAACGAGTCCGAAGGGAGGCCGAAATGTCGCCTGCAAGCTACGGAGTCGTAGCTGTGGGTCAGCATCTCCTTGTCCACCCCGTTCACCCAGTAGTGTAGCCTTCGGAACCGCGGACGCAGCTTCCTCATCAGTTCATCAGCGCGCGTGCCGTCGTTGGTTATGATGACCTCCTCTGCCGGAATGAACAGGGGAAGGAGTATCGGCAGAACCCGGTAAATGTTAACCAGAGACCGTTTCTCGAAGACAGCTGAGTAGGCGTTCAGTACACCGTACTCCCTGTAGATAAGCGGAACCTTCGTAAGCCGCGCCACGAGAAACGCCTCGTACAGATGGGTGAATTTTAGCGCGCAGACTGTGTCCGGGTGACATCTTCTAAAGCTGTTCAGAAGCCAGCAGAACATCGTCCATCGCCAGATATGTTTTACGGGAAGAAGCTTGCGAAGGAGGAGCCTGCCTCGGAGGCGGGGGCGCAAACGGACATTGTGAACCGTGACTCGCCCGGAGGTATATGACGAGCTGCGACGAAGGTCTTGCGAGCCGTAGACATAGTGGACCCTGTGACCAGCCTTCTCGTAGCCCAGAAGAAGCTTAAAAATCCCTGGCATGCTGGAAAACGTGCTGCCACCCTCCAGAAACCCTCTGTCAGGGTCCCAGTCCGAGACGAAAACGAGAGTCAATGGCCTCCAGGGATCGAGATCGCAGTCTCTCTGTCTTCTCGGTTCAAAGAGCATGTGACATCCTGCATTCTTTTCCCCGTCAGACACTCTGCACCTCGGAGTGCTCGCGAAAGCGCTCCACCCGCTGGCTACCCTTGCGGCTCACTGCGACATAAAAAATGACGGCTGTCACAAAAATCGCCGTGTACGACACGGTGGAAGCAATAGCGGCGCCCATAATTCCGTAACGTGGAATCAGGAGGACGTCGAGCACAACCGTCAAGACCAGCGCAACGCCGGCGTTTATGGAGTTGTAGTGGGGGAAACCGCGACCCGCGATTTCGTTCGTCAGAACTTTGCCACTCCCCAACAGGACAACACCCGGCAGCAGTGCCAGCATGGCAGGATACGCGCCGATAAAGGCGGATGAGTAAACAAACGCTATCAGCGGTTTCGCGAAGAGGGCAAGTCCCACCCCGCCGAGGGCAGTCAGTCCCAGCGTGATGCGGAAAACGCGGGGCGTGAAAAGGTTCATCACCTCTGGCTTGGTGGCAGCCGCCTTCGGGAAAATGACAAAACCGACCGCGTTCGGCAAATACCAAAGAAGTTCTGCAAGGGCAACCGACACGCCGTAAACTCCCACGGCAGCGGGACCGAGGAAATAGTTCACGATGAACACGTCAAGGCGGTAGTTGAAGAACTGCAACACGTTTCCGATGTGCCCTCGCAGACCGTAGCCCAGCGTCGCCCGCACGGCCGGACGCTCCCAACGCGGCCCGAAGACACCGCCCTGCCGACGCAGAAGGAGACCTAGGGCCGCCACG
>JAUYEE010000095.1 GCA_030691545.1 bacterium
GCCCTCGTTTCCGAGCGACGGCTTCTTCCCCTCGACTGTTGTGAGCTTGGCAGCGAAATCCGGCGGCTGCTCTGCGCGGAGGTTGGCGGTGATGGTCCAGTATTCCTCCGGTTTGAAACACCGGATTTCCCGTTCCCGGTCGCAGACGATTTTCAGCGCGACGGACTGGACCCTCCCGGCGCTCAGGCGGGTCTTGATGTATTTCCAGAGCAGCGGGCTGATCTGGTAGCCGACCAGCCGGTCTAAAATTCTCCGCGCCTGCTGGGCGTTGACCCGGTTGAGGTCTATCTCGCCGGGATTCTGGAAGGCTTCCAGAACGGCTTTCTTGGTTATCTCGTGGAACATCACGCGGTATTTCTTCTTGTCCTCATCAATCTGTGAAGCGATGTGCCAGGCAATGGCTTCTCCCTCGCGGTCGGGGTCGGCAGCGAGATAGATTTCATCGGCTTCCTTGGCGGCTTTCTTAATCTGCTGAAGGACCTTCGTTTTCCCGCGAATGACGACGTACTTCGGTTTGAAATCGTTCTCGAGGTCCACGCCCAGTTCGCTCTGCGGAAGGTCTATTACATGCCCCACAGAAGAACGGATGGTATAGTCCTTCCCAAGGAACTTGCTGAGGGTCCTTGCTTTTGCTGGTGATTCGACGATGACTAAAGATTTTCCCACAGACAACACTCCATAGTGAGATACGAGCAACCTTGGGGTTCATCCCCTCCCGAACAACTCCTGTCGCAGTCGCCAAAGAGGGTGTACGACAGGCTGCCAGCCTGTCCCACCTGGCCGGTCTGACTGCGAACACGTTTCGTGTGCTCAATAAACTATCATTGCTGGCTTCCTGTCAAGAATTTCATATCAGACGCGCCGCACGGGAGAGATGCGTCAGGCAATCAAAGGTAATGCGACAGCGACGGAGAAGGTTCCCTGGGCGACATCGTGGGAATAGTCGCAGTCCGGCGAAGCGGCACCCCTGGTGGGCCCGGTTGTTCGAACTGTCAGAATGCTCCGTCACGCGAGGCAAACCCGAAACCGGGTCCCCGAGAGGAGCCGACAGACCGCTGAACTACAGCCGCACCCATTCCTTGTCGGGCACACGGGATGAGGATATACTGAGAGGTAGATTCCTCACAGCGCGCTGAGACGGCAGAGCGAAACCGAATGGGAAAGGAAGCGTCATGTCGCAGATGAATCGCCGAGCCTTTCTGAGGACTACGATCGCGGGCGGCGCGTCGCTGGCATTGGCGCCGGCGCTGGCCCGGAGAGAGCGACGCCCGAACGTGGTTTTCATTCTCACGGATGACCAGCGATGGGATGGGATGAGCTGCGCAGGTCACCCATTCATGAAAACGCCCAACATGGATCGCATTGCGAAGGAGGGGGTGCGCTTCGCGAATATGTTCGTGACGACGTCGCTGTGCTCACCGAGCCGTGCAAGTTATCTCAGCGGGCTCTATGCTCATACGCACAGAATCATAAACAATTTCACGGATTATCCGGTGGATTTGCCGAGCTACCACCGCCGTTTGCACGAGGCAGGGTACGAGACGGCGTACATCGGGAAATGGCACATGGGAGAGCAGAGCGACGAACCGCGACCCGGCTTCGATTACTGGGCGAGCCACAAGGGGCAGGGGACGTATTTCGACACCACGTTCAATATCAACGGGAAGACGGAACTCCTGAAGGGGTACTATACGCACCGCGTAACGGAACTGGCGGTGGACTGGCTGAAGAAAACGCGGAGTCGCCCGTTCCTCTTGGCACTGGGGCACAAGGCGCCTCACTGCCCGTACGAGTCGGAGCCGAAGTACGCGCACGTCTTCGACGACATCAAAATCGAGAAGCCGCCAACCGCGAAGGACTATGGCGAAGGGAAACCGGAATGGCTTCGACAGCGCGTCCGGACGTGGCATGGGATTGACGGGCCGCTCTTCGGTGCAGGGGATTACGGGACGTTCGTCCGCACGTTTCTCGCAACGCAGTTGTCGGTTGACGACAGCGTCGGGGAAATCTATGAGGCATTGAAGCGAGCGCGCGAACTCGACAACACGCTGCTGCTCTACGCGAGCGACAACGGCTCGATGCTCGGGGAGCATGGGGCAGTGGACAAACGGACGATGTACGAGGAGAGCATTCGCGTTCCGCTGTTGGTGCGGTATCCGGAGTTCATCAAGGAACCCCGCGTGGTGAAGGAGATGGTTTTGAACATTGACGTGTCGCCGAGCATTGTGGACATCTGTGGTGCCGAGCCGCTGCCAAACGCGCACGGGATGTCCTGGAAAAGTCTCCTTCAAGGCGAGGCGCACAACTGGCGGAAATCGTGGTACTACGAATACAACTACGAGAAAGAATTCCCGTACACGCCGAACGTGCGCGGAGTACGCACCGACGAATGGAAATACATTCATTACCCGAATGGAGATGACCAGCCCGATAGGTACATCGCGGAGTTGTACAATTTGAAGGAGGACCCCTTCGAGACACGCAACCTGATTGCCGACCCGACGGCAAAGGAAAAGCTGCCGGAACTGAGAGCCGACTTGCGGCGGCTTCAGGAGAAAACGGGTGCTCTGCCGGACGCAATGCCCGTGAATCCGGAGATTAAATCAGAGCTACCCGAGCAGTCCATTCGGTAGGCGAGAGATTCCGGTTGCCCGTGTCGCAGGAAGGTGATAGGGTTAAAGCTTCTGACCCCGAAAGGTATACATTTTTCGCAACAAAGTCACGACGAGTCTAACGCGTCTTCAGGAGGAACGATTATGAGAAAGGAACGAGTTTCATCCGTTTCTCGAAGAGATTTTGTGAAGAATATGGCGTTGGGAACCGCCGGCGCATTGCTTTTGAAGCAGCGCCATGCTCTTGGAGCGGCCGCTGCGCCCGGCGAGCCGCTGCGGGTGGGCTTCATCGGGGTGGGCGGACGAGGGTCCCATTTGCTCACCCAGGTTCTGAGCATTGACGGGGTGGAGGTCATCGCCATCTGCGACATCAATCCGGGGAACCTGAAACGAGCGCAGCGGATGGTCGAGGAGAAAAGCGGAAAACCCCCGGATGGAATAGGCGATACGCCGTACGACTATCGCAAGCTCCTTGCCCGGAAGGACCTCGACTGCGTGGTGATCGCGACGCCGTGCTACTGGCATTCGACAATGTACATAGACGCCATCAGGGCGGGGAAGCATTTCTATGGTGAGAAACCCCTCTCCATCACCGCGTCCGAATTGAAAGCCGTCAACGACGTTTACAAGGAGAATCCGAGCGTTGTCGTGCAGATTGGTTTTCAGTGGGGCGCGGATAAGGCTCGCGGCGACATCATCCGCAAGGTGCACGGGGGGCTGATCGGGGAACTGCTCGAGGGGCGATTCCACCGGTACAACGGATGGGATGGTCACGGCGGTTGGTATGCCGACCGAGCGCTCTCCGGAGACTGGATGCTGGAGCAGGCGGTTCACGAATTCAATCTTATCTGGTGGGTGACGCAGGCGCACCCGGTTTCCTGTTTTGCCACGGGCCGCAGCGGCATCATCCCCGGTCGCAATACGACAAACTACTACCACGCAATTCTCCAGTATCCGGAGAAGTTGAACAATCTCGTGGTGCATTACGGACACGGGTGGATTCACGTGTCGGGCTTTCCGGGTGAGGGATTGGAGGCCGACTTCATCGGTGCGAAAGGCGCCTTGAACGTGATGGACGCTTACGTGCAGCTTCGCGAGGCGCCGGCAGGCGGTTCGGCTCGAATTAACGGCGAGGGGCCAAGGGGAGAGACGCGAGAGCATTTTCTGAATTTCTTCGAATGCGTCCGCGCCGGGACGCCGGAGAATGCGAACTGCGGTATCGCCAACGGGACAGGCGGGTCCATCATCGGGCTGATGATTCGACAGAGCCTCGAGGAAAAGCGTGTGGTCACGCTGGAAGAGACGCTCCGCGACACGCGAAAACCTCCCGTTCCTCCAGCATAGCGCGTTTCACGAGTCGCGCGTGTGGGCTGAAAGGTAGAAGATGCTTGTAGGAATTGCAGGCGAGACGCCTGCGCTACGGCGGAATTGCAGGCGAGGACGCCTGCGGTACTACTGTCTATCGTGTCCATGCTGGTGAGGGTGGTTTGTCTCCAGCAGTGGTGGAGAGGAAAGGCGAACATGGAACTCGATAGACTCATCCGGGAAAGGTACAGCGTCCGCGCGTATCTCGATAAGCCGGTCGAGAAGGAGAAGTTGAACAGAGTGCTGGAGGCGGCAATTCTGGCGCCGACAGCGGCCAACCGGCAGGCGTTTCGCATCCTCGTCGTTTCGACTGCGGCGCGGCGAGACGAGTTGAAACGAATCTATCCGAAGGACTGGTTCACGCAGGCGCCTTACATTATGTGCGTATGTTTCCTCTCGCGCGAGTGTTGGACGCGAAAGGACGGGAAGACCTTCGGCGACGTGGACGCGGCGATCGTCATGGACCATCTGATTCTCGCGGCGGCGAATGAGGGGTTGGGGACGTGCTGGGTGGCGGCGTTCGACCCGAAGGCAGCGCGCGAGGTTCTCAAGCTTCCGGGCGATGTGGAACCGGTCGTGTTCACACCTCTTGGCTATCCCGCGGATAAAGCCGGTCCCAAGAAGCGCAAGCCCCTCGACGAACTGGTGAAATACGAGACGTGGTGAGCGGTAGCGTACAAGGCGGTTCGGGTTCACACGGACAGACACGGACGGACACGGACATTCTCGCGGGGCCGGTTGGCATATTCCAATGAGGGGGAGTCCGGGGCGACTCGTTCAGCGCGGCTGGACGCGAGAGACGAACATCTGAGCATTCCCCCACTCATCTCTCTCAAGGCTGTCCTCGGTCACACAGTATAAGTCTATGTTCATCCCCTCCCCGATGAACTTCCTGAGGCCGAGCTTGAGCGTTTCCTCGGTTCCCTGCGTGTACTCTTCTCCCCGGACAACTCGCACGACGATCCGCGCAGGCTCCTCGTGGACGAACTGGAAGGCTCGGACGCCTTTGACGCTCTGGAAGGGAGCGGCGAGCGTGGTGATCGGACGACCGTCGGGAGACATGATGATGGGTCGCACCCGGCCATGAACGGCTTTCACGAGAGGGAGGGTGCGGCCGCACGGGCATCGTCTCTGTGCCGGAAATACTTCCAAAACGTCCTCGATCTTATATCTCAGGAAGGGCATGGACATTTTGTGGAGAGAGGTGCAGACGGTACGGCCGATGATAACGCCATCGTCGAGCTTCCTCTGTTCCGTGAGCTGAAGGATGCCGTATTCGAGGTTGATGTGGTAGCCGCCGTGAAGGCATTGTGTCACCGCCATGCAACGTTCCATGTGGGCGTAGTGGTCAAGCACTTTGCAGTGAAAGGTCTTTTCAATCATCTCCCTGTGTTCGGGCAAAACCACTTCGCCGGCTGTAAACACGGCTCGGAAGGAAATGTCGTCGAAGCTGCCGTCTCGTAGAAAAAGGGCGAGGCAATAGAGGTTGGAGGGGCGACCATGAATGAATTTCGGGCGGTATTTTCGGATGGCGGCGGCGTATTCGCCGATTCGTTCACGAGATAGGCTGATGGAGTTTAGGAGCAGGCGCCGGAAGGGGGCCTGGTATTTATAGAGCGTCTCGTTCGTCTCGGGGCGTCGCCGGAAGTAATCCCAGCGCAATTCCGCGAAGGGATCGCCGAGGCGATAACCGCCCCAGCTCCAGTGCCGCCAATAATAGGCGAACTCGAGGATGTTCGAGGGTCTGTCAACGAGGACTTTCAAGGGTGTGCCAGTGGTGCCTGTGGTGAAAGCCTCCACGGGACGAAAGCGTTTCGCATTGTCGGCGCGCAGTTGCTCGTATTTCTCCCGGACGTCCTCTCTTGTCAGGAAAGGGATGCGGACCAGATCGTCGGTTTTTCGAATATCGCGGGGCTTGAGGCGATGCGCGTCGAAAAGCCGTCGGTAATAGGGCACATGATAACAGGCCTGCGGGATGACGCGCCGGAGGAGTTCCTCCTGATAGCCGATGAGCTCGTCCAACGGCTTCCACTGGCTCTCTTCAAGGAACCTCCGGAGGCGAAAGATACTGACGGGGTAAGCGAAGTCGCGAAGTCGAAACTCAATAGGCAATGGACAATTCTCCCACTGATGGCGTCGCAAAGACACCGTCTGTTGAGCTGCCAATCGGGGAAAAAAGGCGAACCCGCCGATTGCTGCCGTTCGGCCGAGGCGCCTTTCTTGAGAAACACATTCTACCAGATGGAGACACGAGAAACGACCGGTTGAGGTCTTCCGGTGTGGTCCCTTACGAGGTCGTTCTCTGAAATGTACTCCACGTCAATCTTCATTCCATCTCCGATGAACCGTCTCAGCCAGAAGTTCAGGCTCTCCTCGCTGTGAAATGTGTAATCTTTCCCTCGAACGATGCGGACGACGAGGCGGCTGACATCCTCTTGAACAATCTGAAAGAAACGAATGCCCGGGGCGTAATGAAAGACGTTGAAGAGAGAGGGAATTCGGCGGCCGTCCGGGGTGAGGATGACGTCTCGTTTGCGTCCATAAACCGCTTTGACTAAGGGGAGCGTCCGGCCGCAGGGGCAACGCCGGCCATCCGTGTACATTTCGATCAAGTCGTCCACCTCGTAACGGAGGAAAGGCATAGCCATTTTGTGGAGGGAGGTGCCGATGAGCCGGCCCACCATCGTCCCTTCCGGGGTACTCTTCGTGTCCACGACCTCGATGATGCCATACTCGGGATTGACGTGATACCCTCCGTGCGGGCACTGGCTGACGGCGATGCATCGTTCCATGTGGCCGTAGGAGTCGAGCACCCGACAGCCAAAAGTGCTCTCAATAATCTGCCGGTGTTGCGGAAGAACCGTTTCACCACCGGTGAAAGCAGCCTGAAACTGGATACCGTTCAGTTTCCGCTCCCGAAGGAACAGCGCGAGGCAGTAAAGGCTGACGGGGCGAGCGCGGATGAATCGGGGCCTAAACTTTCTCAAGGCTTTCGCGTACTCGGCGATTCGGTCGGGGGCAATTCGCATGGAGTTCAACAGGAGGCGGCGAAGATGGGGCTGGTAAGCCCAGACATCGTCCGTTGTGTCGGCGCGTCTGACGAAATAGTCGTACCGCACGTCGGCGAACCTGTCTCCGAGGCGGTATCCGGCCCAACTCCAGTGCCGCCAGTAGTAAGCGAACTCGAGGATGTTGGAGGGCTTGTCCACGAGGAATTGCAGGGGCGTTCCGGTTGTGCCGCTGGTACTGGCGGGGCCGGGGCGGAAAAGCGCGGCGTTATCAGCGCGCAGGTCGGATAGATTGGTCCTCACGTCCTCCCTCCTCAGGAAGGGGAGTTTTTCGAGGTCGCGGATATCCCGGATGTCCTCCGGCTTGAGGCGGCGAGAATCGAAAATGCGACGATAATAGGGTACATGCCAGTACGCCTGCCGGACGACCTCCCGGAGGCGCTTGTTCTGGTACGACACGAGTTCTTCAAGAGGAAGCCACTGGCTTCTCTCGAAAAAGCGACGCAGGCGCAGAATCCTTGTGGGATAGGCGAAGTCACGAACCCTGAAGTCAACGGACAACAGATGTTCCTTCCATGTTATGCAACGCTTCGCGGCGAGCCAGCGGCGCAAATCCGCAAAACGTACGCAACGGCCCGCAAGAACGCTTGGGAAGCACCGCGAGCACTCCTCTCTTTCAGATGCGAAGTGCCGGATTTAATCGGCGCACCAGCATCAGCGGTTTGCCAGTACCGTCCAGCTCGATCTCTTTTTCTGAGACGTATTCTATCCTGAATGAGACGCGGTCGCCAAACAGTCTTCTGAACCAGAACCGGAGTATCCTCTCATTGTCGGGGGTGTAGTTCTGCCCTTTCACGATCCGCACAGTCGCGCGGTCGAGCTCCTCTTGAACATACTGATAAAAACGGACGCCGCGGACGTACTGGAAGGGGACGAATACCCAGGCGATCTCGCGGCCGTCGGAAGTGAGAATGCCCTCACGCTTTCGTCCGTGGATAGTTTTCAAGAGTGGGAGGGTTCGCCCGCACGGACATCTTTTCTGCTCGGGGAACAGCTCGACAAGGTCCTCGACATCGTAGCGCAAGAAGGGCATTGCCATCCTGTGAAGGGAGGTGGAAACGACTCGTCCGAGAACAACACCGTCCTCCAACTGCTTTGTGTCGGCCAACTCCAGGATGCCGTATTCGAGGTGGATATGGTATCCGCCGTTCAGACACTGGCTGACAGCCATAGACCGCTCCATATGGCCGTAGGAGTCGAGGACCTTGCAGCCGAAAGCGCTCTCAACGGTTTCCCTTTCGTCTTGAGTTAGCTTTTCGCCGCTGGAGAAAACGGCCCGGAATTGGATGTCGTCCATGTGTTTCTCTTTCAGGAACTCTGCGAGCATACGCAGATGGGCCGGGAGAGAATGGAGGAACTTCGGACGGTACGCCCTCAGGACGCGGGCGAACTCGCCGATGCGATGCCGGGAGAGGACAGAAGGATTCAGAAGGAGCCTTTGGAGGTGGGGCTGGAAGTGCCAAACCCTATCCCGCATCCGGGGATGATTGACGAAGAAATCGTAGCGGAGTTGAGCAAAACGGTCGCCGGGGCGGTAGCCCGCCCAACTCCAGTGACGCCAGTAGTAAACGAACTCGAGGACGTTCGAGGGCTTATCCACGAGAAACCGCAGGGGCTCCCCGGTCGTGCCGCTGGTGCAGACGACGGACGGGCGAAACCGCTTTGCATTGTCGGCGCGCAGAGCGCCGTAATTTGCCCGAACCATCTCTTTCGATAGGAGAGGCAGTTTCCACAGGTCATCCACATCCCGAATGTCCTGCGGTTTGAGTCGCAGAGCGTCGAATAGCTGCGCGTAGTATGGAACGTGAAAATACGCCTGGCGAACCGTTCTCCGCAGTAGATGCCGCTGGTACTCACGCAATTCGTCGGGGTGCATCCATTGGCTCTTCTCGAAGAACCGGCGGAGGCGAACGATTCCCTTCGGATAGGCAAAGTCGCGGATTCGGAATTCGATTGACAAGGGCAGATTCTCCGACCGCTTCCCTGGCGCGGTTAAAGCGGGAGCAAACGAAAGAACAAATTGTTGAGTCGCACCGCCGAATAGCACGGGAAATGGCGTTTTGTCAACCGGATGCTTCCGCTGGCAGGGAGGCCGCCAGCCTCGGGGGGAGCGCACGACAGAGACCGCGGAGGGCGTAGAGAGGGAAGCGAGAGGAAGCGCTCACGCAAAGGCACGAAGGCACGAAGCGGAAGCCTGTGTAGTGCGGGATCCCGCCTGGGCGGGATTTGCGACCGTGAAGCGCAGCTTCAGGAGCGTCCCTCTACGCATCCGGCAGCTGCCCTGGCCGGGCAGGCGCCCCGTCGGACAAAGGCGGCAGCATGGCTGCCACACTCCATAGCCTGTGGGCCTTCGCGCTTTGGGCGCCGTGGCGAGAGAACTTCCAGTGTCCAGTCCCTCCGGGCCCTCAATATGGGATCCCCGCCACCGAGGCGTTACAGCCGCTGCAAAAAAGGCCTTGACTGCACGGGGAACCGGTGGTAGGTTTCAAGCATAGGAAAAGGGGCAATGATTAACCCTCAATTCGGAAGGAGGGGCGCCATGAAAAACAGCAACTTCAAAAGCACGGGGATTGGTCTGTCCATTCTCCTTT
>JAUYEE010000099.1 GCA_030691545.1 bacterium
GCGGACGGGCTGGAACTCATCAAGATGTCGCAGAAGGTCAGCCCAGAGACACAAGTTATCATGCTGACTGCTTACGGGACGGTGGAAACCGCCGTCGAGGCGATGAAGCAGGGGGCGTACGACTACCTGACCAAGCCGGTCAATCTCGGTGAGCTGGAGAGCCGCGTGGAACATGCTCTCATGAACACGCGGTTGCGCGCCGAGAACGTGATGCTCCGCGAGCGCATCCACAAGACCTATGGATTCGAGAAAATCCTGGGGAATTCCGCCGCGATGAAGCGGGTTTTCGAGACGATTCGGCAGGTCGCCCCGACGAAGGCGACCGTTCATATTGTCGGGGAAAGCGGGACGGGCAAGGAACTCATCGCGAACGCGATCCACAATGTCAGTCCTCGAAAGGACGGGCCGTTCATTGCGGTCCACTGCGCGGCGCTGTCCAAGTCGCTTTTAGAGAGCGAGTTGTTCGGACACGAGAAAGGGGCCTTCACCGGGGCGGTGGCGAGTAAGCCGGGGAGATTTGAACGGGCTGATGGAGGAACGCTTTTCTTGGATGAGGTGAGCCAGATTGACACGGACATCCAGGTGAAGCTCCTGAGGTTCTTAGAGGAGTGGGAGTTCGAGCGAGTCGGGGGTATCAAGACCATCAAAGTGGACGTGCGGTTGATCACGGCAACCAATTCGCCCTTAGGCGAACTGGTCAAGGCGGGTCGCTTCCGCGAGGACCTTTTCTACCGGCTCAACGTGGTCACGGTCAAAATCCCTCCCCTGCGGGAGCGGAAGGAGGACATACCGATCTTAGTGAACGCGTTTCTGGCGGAGTTTTCGATGGAGAACAAAAAACCAGTGCACGGCGTCTCGCCAGAGGCGATGGAGGCGCTCGTTAGATATGACTGGCCGGGAAATGTTCGCGAACTGAGGAACGTCTTGGAGAGCCTTGTCGTTCTCTGCCCGGGGGACGCGATCGAGCTGGCTCAATTTCCCCCGAACATCCGAAAGCCCGCGAAGGAAAAAGAGGTGGTCGCCTCGGCTCAACAGGTCCCGGACCAAAGCGCAAAAATCTTGGTGCCGGCAGGCGCCTCGCTCCAGCAAGCCGAAAGGCTCTTGATTCAGGAGAGTCTTCGAGATAACAATAATAACATCTCCAAGACGGCTCGCGTTTTGAACATCAGCAGGAGAACGCTTCATCGCAAGCTCAACGAGTACAACATCAAGGTCGGCCCTCGCGAGGCCAGCGGACATCGCCGCCCCGCAGAAAACCGACGCTGAAAGGATAGGCCGTAGAATCGGTACAATCTGCAGGCGAGGACGCCTGCGCTATATTATGCGTGATGGGAAAGGAAACCTGCCTGGAAGGAGACAACAAGCTTGATTACGGCAACGTCTTTGAGGAACGGAACGGTCGTCAAGATAGACGGGGAAATGTACGAGGTGACCGATTACCTGCACATCACCCCGGGGAACTGGCGTGCCTACGTTCAGGTGACCCTGAGAAGCCTGCGAGCCGGTAAGGTCATAAAGCAGCGGTTTCGCTCCACCGATACCCTGGAGAACGTAACGCTGGAGCCGCGGAAACTGCATTTCATGTATCGAGACGGCGATGCCTACAACTTTATGGACATGGAGGACTACAACACGATCCCCATCTCGGCAGAAGTCGTCGGTGAGAGCAACAAGTACCTCACGGACGGACTGGAGGTGGAAGCGGAATTCCACGAAGGGAACATCCTTTCGCTGCAAGTGCCCAACCAGGTTACGCTGGAGGTTACAGAGACCACTCCCGGCGTTAAAGGCGACTCGGTGAGCAGCAACACCAAGCCGGCCACTCTCCAGACGGGGTTGGTGGTGCAGGTGCCGCTGTTTGTCAAGATCGGGGACAAAGTGCAGGTGGACACCCGCACCGGCGAATATCTTGGGCGTGCCTGAATGCTAACGTAGCGCAGGTACCCCCGCCTTCCCTTCCGGAGAGTAGACAGGAGACAGCACACAGCATACAGAGGAGATGAGCCCTGTGTTCTGTGTACTGTATTCTGTTTACTGGATTCCCCTGTATTCGGGCCAGCTTGACTTCTACCCTTCTCTCAGCACCTTCGAGGGATTCAATGAGGCGGCAATATTCGCCGGAATGACTCCCGCGACAAGGCTGAAAACCAATCCGACCAGGAAACAGCCGACGGCGAGGGAGACCGACGGGAGAAAGAAGGTGTCGGGACGGTAGGGGAGATTCTGAAGGTACTTCTCGGCGAGGTTGTTGGTGATTCCTATGGCGATGAGGCCTATGACCAATCCGTCCAGGGCGCCGAGAAGACCGATAAAGCCCGCCTTCAAGAGGTAGATGCCTCGCACGTGAGATTTCCTGGCGCCGACGGCGCGGAGAATCGCGATGTCCGTCGCCTCCTCGTAAACGGACATGGTCAGAATGTTGATGATGCTGGCCGCCGAGATCAGCAGGATAATCAGTCCGAGGACGACGACCAGGGCGTTGATGATCGTGGAGGCGGTGTTGATCTTCGAGATTGTCTCCTGGTTCGTGACCACCTCGAAGCCCATTTTCTTCAGCTTCGCTTCCATGTTCTCGACCAGGTTCACCGACTCCGCGTAAATGACGACCTTCTGATACGTCCTCTCCTTTTCCTCCCCGTAATAGAGTTTTCTCCAGTAGCCGACGTACGGGGGCGGAACGGAGATGCTCCAGATAGGCGCCCGGCGTGAGACGCCCACCACTTTGCACTTGAACGGACCCATGACCATCCTTGCGCCGCGAGTCTCGATGACCCCCGACTCGCCAATGGTCAGGTCAAATTCCTGCTGCTTGATCCACGTCCCACTGACCTTCGGCATCCCCATCGCCTTGGCGAAGTGCATGTTGTACATCTCGACAAGGTGGCTCGAAAGGACGATGGGGACGGGTCCCTTTTCCCCCATGAACACGTATTCCTCGGGGCGCTTCAATGCGTCCAGAAAGAGCTCACGGGGGATTCCCGAAACGCCGCAGTCCGTGGCAAATCCCCTGATGGGGACGTCTTTTTTCAGGAGGGGGACTTCCACTTTGAACGTTCCTTCGATTTCGGCGGGAATGTCAAGCGACTCAATGCCGTAGAGTTTCTTGATGCCGGGGATGGACTTCTTGATCCTCTCGATCTCCTCGTCGTCGAGGGTGGGGGTATCAGCTTTCTGGAAACGGATCGCCCCCCATTCGACCTCCAGCGGCATGACATCCAACTCGGTTTCCGGGATCGTGCCGAGAACCTCCGTGAGAACCTTCTTCTTGATGGCGGTTGTCAGGGAAAGAAGGAACAGCAGACACGTCACGCCGACGGTGATGCCCATCATCGTGAGGAGAAGCCTGCCTTTTCTCGCGACGAGGTCTTTGACGGATATGAACAGGAGATTTTTCCAGAGCAAAGGATTTCCTTTCTGAATGCAGGCGGGGACGCCTGCGCTACATTCGGATGCCAAGTCGCCAGCGACGCGAGGAACCTTTGACAGGATGTTATAAAGTGTCATGTCATCCTGTTATCCTGTCAAAACTTCCTCTCATTTCTCTCGGACGGTGACCCTTCCGCCTTCGAGGCTGACGGTTTTCTTTGCATACTCCAGCATGGAAACGTCGTGAGTCACCATGAGCAATGTGACGCCGTCATCCTGGTTGAGGCTGACGAGCAACTCCATAATCCTCCTTGCGGTTTTGGGGTCGAGGTTGCCGGTGGGCTCATCAGCTAAGAGAAGTGGCGGCTCGTTCACAATCGCTCGGGCAATGGCAACCCGCTGGCACTGCCCTTCCGAAAGCTCCGGCGGGCGAAATTGCTCTCGCCCTGCTAACCCAACGCGTTCGAGAGCGCGCATGATTCTGTCGTGAGCATCGCGGACGGAAACAGTCCCGAAGAGAAGCGGTACTTTCACATTCGCGTAGGCCGTGTAGATTTTCTTCAGATTGAACGTTTGAAAAATGTGCCCCACAACGCGGTTGCGGTACTCGGAAAGGCGCTTGTCGCTCGCGGAGAGAATGTCGCCAAAGCCCTCGATAAGGACCTCCCCGGAATCCGCGGTATCAATGGAGCCGAGGATATTGAGGAGGGTCGTTTTTCCGGACCCCGATTCGCCTAACAGCATGACGAACTCGCCCGTCGCAATGTCCAGGTCAATATGGTCGAGGACGACAAGCTTCTCGCCGTTTTTTGTGAACGTTTTTGTGAGCGAACGGATTTGAATCATCGGCTCAACAAGGTAGGCCCTCACTTACGGGCCGCAGACGTACCAGGAAAGAACCAACATTTAGACAAGATAACAGGACACACAGGATAATCCTGAAAATCTTGTCAATCCTGTCAAAACCTCCCGTCATTGTTGCTCTGTGGTTTTCACCGGCGGCTTCTCGCGGTCAGAGAGAAACCGCGACTTCATTTCTTTTCCGAAGTCAACGAGGGTGATTGTCAATTGATAGTTGGGTATAAGAACCTTAACCGGATAAAGGGGGATATTTTTCGAGAAGAAGATGCGGATCAACTTCTTGTCATACACCGCGCGATACACTTCGCATGGAAACGTTCCGGCTGGAACGACCACGCGTTCGGTCCCCGGTTCCCGCCAAAACTCCGCGGTCAACAGCGCCTGGAAGTCCTCGTCCAGATTCGATTTTTCTCCTTCAATCCTCACCTCATGCACTTCTCCATCGGGGAGTCTCTCGCGGAACATGACGGGGACACGTTTCTCGAGGTCAATCACGATCTGAGTCCAGCACGTGAGGTATCCCTCCTCGCGGACTCTCTCCTCGAGGGTCGCGGTCTTTTCATCTTTCTCCGCCAGGAGCAGCAGATGTTCTGAGCCGCCGCTATACTTCAGCTTCACCCACTCCCCCACGGAGACGCTCTTGAAACGATCGGTCAGTCTCCATCCCTGCGGGGCTGTGGCAAATGCCGGGGAAAGAAGAAATAGGGGCACAACAACGAGTATCTTTTGAATTACACGCATCTTCACTATCCTTATATGCAAGAGAAGAGGCCCGTCTTCACAGGAAAACCACACCCTTGCAGGCGGGGACGCCTGCGCTACCATGAGGAGCGTCATTTCACCGAGACTCGCTCACGGATTTTCTCGAGCGTGCTGGGACCGATTCCTCGGACCTTGATCAGGTCGTCAACGGTCTTGAAAGGACGAAGCTCCATGATCCTCGTCGCAAGGGTCGGCCCGATGCCGGGGAGGGACTCAAGCTCCTCTTGCGATGCCGTGTTGACGTTGATTTCCCCCGCAACCGTACGCGTGAACGGGGTGGTACTCTGGCGCGGCGTCCTGTCACTCGGCACGGCGATTCGTTCGCCGTCTGCCGGAGGGGCGGAACGGGCAGCGGCATCCTGCCCCCTTATACCAACGGGCATCTCGAGCGCTCCCTTTCCCTGCACTTCGCCCGATACGGAATCAACGATTTTCTCCCTGGCTGCTTCGCCTCTATCTTCGACGGTGACCTCCCGAGACCTGTTCAACGGAATCTCAATGGTCTTGCCCCTGTCACCTCGGACGAGGCACACGACCGCGGTCGCGGCCCCGACAAGGGCAATGGCGAGGACGGCAGTGAATTCCTCACCTCTCGTCAGGTTAAACATAAGTCGAACTCCCTATGCACCAAGAGCCTCAACGGAGCTTTCTCGTGCCTTTATTGCCGGGACCCAGAGGGCATTCCGGGGCGGCGTCTTACTTCACAACGAGGTTGACGAGCTTCTTGCCGACGACGATACTCTTCACAACCTTCTTTCCCGTGGTCCATTCCTGGACGCGCGGGTCAGCAAGAGCCGCACTCCGGATCTCATCTTCCGCAGCGGAGACCGGGAGCGTTACGCGGCTTCTGACTTTCCCGTTGACCTGGATGACCACCTCAATCTGCTCCGCCTGAAGAAGCGCCTCGTCATAGCCGATCCATGGCTCCGCAAAAACGCTTTCGGACCGGCCGAGCTGGCGCCAGAGTTCCTCGGAGATGTGAGGGGCGAACGGGGAAATCAACCGAATCACGCCCAAGAGGGCCTCCGCAAGAACGGCTCTTCCGAGGGCGCCGTCGCCGACAAGTTTCTCCTCAAGCAGGTAAATCAGGTTCACCAGCTCCATCACGGCGGCGATGGCGGTGTTGAATCGAAAGCCCTCCTCGATCTCCTGAGTGACCTTCCGGATCGTGGTATGGGTGGCCCTGCGTAACTCTTTCGCCTCCGGAGACATATCATCGGCGCCGGAAAGTTCTTCCTGCGTGAACGACTGAAGAATGGGCAGGTGCTTGACGCACATCCGCCAGACGCGCTTCAGAAACCGGTACGCTCCTTCCACCCCCGCATCGCTCCATTCGGCATCTTTCTCCGGGGGACCGATGAAAAGTGAATAGAGCCGCACCGTGTCGGCTCCATATTTCTCGATGAGACCGTCGGGACTGACGACGTTTCCCTTCGACTTTGACATTTTCTCCAATTTCCCGGAAAGGGGGCTGACCTTGCATATCATCCCCTGAGTGAACAGATTCCGAAAAGGCTCCTGAAACGACACCTCCCCAATGTCGTGGAGGAACTTCGTCATGAATCGCGAGTAGAGGAGGTGAAGGATGGCGTGCTCGACTCCCCCGATGTACTGGTCCACCGGCAGCCACTTGTTGACCAGTTCGCGAGAAAACGGCCTGTCCTCCAGCCGAGGAGAGAGATACCGCAGGAAATACCAGGTGGAACAGACGAATGTGTCGAGGGTATCGGTCTCGCGCCGGGCAGGCTTGGAGCAGCGTGGACAGCGCGTGTTGACGAACTCCTCGCACAGAACAAGGGGAGAAACGCCTGTCGGGAGGAATTCCACTTGTTCTGGAAGAAGCACCGGCAAGTCCTCCTCCGGCACGGGGACCGTACCGCAGTCCTCACAGTAAACGATTGGGATCGGCGCCCCCCAGTACCTCTGCCGGGAGACAAGCCAATCGTGAATCCGGTAGTGAATGGCGCGTCGTCCCTTTCCGATACTCTCGAGATAGGCGGCGATTTTTTCCATCCCTTCGGTGTTAGGGATGCCGTCGAAGGGGCCAGAGTTAACCTGGAGGCCCTCACCAATGTACCCCTCAGTCATCGTCTCGGGGTTGAGGGCGTGCTGCGGGTTTTGAATCACCACTCGCATCGGGAGGTGGTACTTCCTGGCGAATTCAAAGTCTCTTTGGTCGTGAGCCGGAACGGCCATGATGGCTCCGGTCCCGTACTCCATCAGCACGTAATTCGCTAACCAGATGGGGACGCGTTCGCCGTTCACGGGGTTAATCGCGTGCCGCCCGGTGAATACGCCGATTTTCTCCGTCTCCTCGGCGGAGCGTGCCGCCCGTCCCTCCTGCCTGACGGTTTCGACGAAGGCGGCGACTTCTTTTTCGAGGCCGGTCCCCCTGGCCAACTTCTGGACGAGGGGATGCTCAGGAGCTATGACAACGTAGGTGGCTCCGTAGAGCGTGTCCACGCGGGTCGTAAAGCATTTGAGGACGTCGCCAGTCTCCTCGACGGCAAAATCCATCTCGCAGCCCTCGCTTTTGCCGATCCAGTTCTTCTGCATGACGAGCACGCGCTCGGGCCAGTGCAACGGAGCAGGGGTGAGTGGAGAAGTAGAGCAGGGGAGCACGTGCGACGTTGCAGCTCTTCTGCTCTCCTGCTCTCCTGCTCTAAGACGCAGCGCAGGCGTCCCCGCCTGCTTTTCATCCCTGGTGTGCAGCAACTCAGCATCCCGGAGCAGCCGCTCAGCGTAGTGGGTGATCTTGAAGAACCACTGCTCAAGCTCCTTCTCGCCGACCGGCGTAGAGCATCTCTCGCATTTGCCGTCAATGACCTGCTCGTTCGCCAACACGGTCTTGCACTGGGGACACCAGTTCACGGCAGCATGCTTGCGATAGGCCAGACCGTGCTGAAACAACTTCAGGAAGAGCCATTGCGTCCAGCGGTAATAGTCCGGCTCACAGGTCGTTACTTCCCGATCCCAGTCGTACGTCGCCCCCCATTGATGAAGCTGCTGCTTCATCTTGGCGATGTTGCGGTACGTGCTGATTTTAGGATGGACGCCTCCCTTGATGGCTGCGTTCTCGGCGGGGAGGCCAAACGCATCCCAACCCATGGGGTTGAGAACGTTGAATCCCTTGGCCACCTTGTACCGGGCTAAGACGTCCCCGATGACGTAGTTTCGCAGGTGACCGACATGGAGAGCCGCCGACGGATACGGAAACATCATCAGGCAGTAAAACCGGGGGGCCGGGCTGTTCTCCTTCATCCGGAACAGCCCGCTGTCCGCCCAAAACTTCTGCCACTTTGGCTCGAATTCTTGTGGGTGATACTCCTCGTTCATATGTAGCGCAGGCGTCTCGCCTGCATCCTATTCAGGGTCCTATCTCATAAAGTGAAGCCGACCGCCTGCCCGGTCACATCGCCGTGCTCAGCAAGCCCGAAGGGGAGGCTGCGACGCCAAACCATCCTTGCGCCTGACTGCGGCCAGGGAAGCTCCGAACCGCCATCCATTCCTCAACGGGGCGTCCGGAGAAGAGTCAGTCGGCACGTTCGTTCAAGAGCTGTTTTTCGCCAAACACTTCCGCGCCGAAAATGCAGATAACGGCGCCTTCCTTCCAGGCGTTCTCCGGCAAACCCGCCTTCCAGCAGGTCTGCTCTAAGAAAGTCTCTCTGTCCCAGTTGTACTCCGTGGCGACCTGCGGAAGGAGCAGCCCGGAGCAGACCCCTTTTTTTATGTAAAGGCCATGTTTGCCAACCTCAATCTCGTCAACGTGTTTGATTTCCGTCAGCTTTGTCAGGACCGAAATCTCGATGTCTATCTCTCCGAACTCCTCAGCCGCCAAAGGGGGAAAGCGACTGTCGCCGAAAGCCGATTCCAGAGCCAGTTCGGCAAGCTCTTGATGGAGCGGCTTGCTTCCCTGGAGGCAGCCGATGCAGCCGCGAAGTGTCCCTTTCTTGTGGAGGCTGACAAAGGCGCCCCTTTTCTCTTGCATTGGCGGCGTAGCGGGAGGAAAACCTCCCGTCGGCAGGCCCAACTGTCGGGCGATGGAGTCCCTCACGATTCGCAGCAGGGCTCGCTTTTCGTCGTCGCTAAACATCGAAGACCTACCGGTAGATTGAGGTTCCAGAGGCGATTATAGCCGCTCGGTGTCTGTTTTCAACAGAAATGTCGCTTTTGGCGTAAGGCGTCACTTGCAGGTGCCAGACGAAGCAGGAAACAAACTGAGATTGAGACAGGATAACCCCGCCGGGGGCGGGGTTCATCCTGTCGGGTATTCCTCTGCGCCCTGTGCGTTTTCTGCGGGCTGTCCCCTCCGAGACTGAGGGATTACAAGTTTTCATACGGGCGCAACCGCAAGGCGAAGGAATCGTAGGGCGTGGAAGTCGCGTCGAGGGGATGCCTGTGCCCGGACGCTCACAGCCACAGGCTGCGGTCGAGGGTGCGGTACTGAATGGCTTCGGAGATATGGTTCGCCCTGATGTCCTGCGAGTGCTCGAGGTCGGCGATGGTCCGGGAGACCTTCAGGATTCGGTCGTAAGCGCGAGCGCCGATGCCCAGTTCATTGATTGACATCTTCAAGACGTCTCGCCCCTCCTCATCGAGCTGGCAGACCAATGCGTGCAGCTACGGTGACCGAGGGCGGCGGACGCACCGGAAGCCGAGGGTGCCCGTCCCGGGCGGGGCGTGCAGACCACACGAGAGGTCGAGCGGATTGCTGTTACAAGACCCGCCGCGAAAAACGTGCCCGCTCTCGTGGGAGGGTGGCGGGCCCGTTGGATTATCCGTGATCCCGTTATCCAGGCAGTATTGATAGTAGTAATAGTAGAAGTTGTCGTTGCACAACTCCATCACGTTCCCCGCCATGTCGTAGAGGCCGTAGCCGTTCGGGCGGTAGGAGCCGACCGGGGTCGTGGGCGCGCCCAGCCCTATGAATCCGTCGTTCTCGTGAGGGTCGCCGCTGTCGGCGTAGTTCGCCTTGCTCCCGTCAATTTCATCTCCCCAGGGGTAGATGGCGTATCGGAGACCACCGCGCGCGGCGTACTCCCATTCGGCCTCTGTGGGCAGCCTATAGCCGTCCACACCGAAATTACATTCCCACGTGTCCAGGTCGTAGCAAGGAGTCAGCCCCTCCCTCTGACTCCGCCAATTGCAGTACGCCGCGACGCCGCACCACGCGACCTTGACAACGGGGTGGAGGTCCCTGTCGAACACGACCTCGAAGCTGTCGAAAAACTCGTCGTAGAAGATGTCACAAGCCAGCGTGCCCCATGTGCGGAGCCAGAGATAGATCGAATAGGGGGCCTCGGCGCCACGAACCACCGGGTCACCAAACGGTGAAACCTCCCCGGTGACAATTTCACCCGCCTGCCACGCGGCGTTGAGGAAGGCGCAGAAGTCCGCATTCGTCACCTCCGTGGTGTCCATAAAGAAGGTGTTTACGCGCACGGTGTGGACGGGGACTGAGTAGCGTGGGTCGAGACCGAAATGATCACCCATCTCGTAAGTCCCGCCGGGTATGCGTGCCATGCCGGCGGGGACCAGTTCCCTGATCTCCAGCCGGTATAGCTTCACGACGGCGGCCCCGGCGTCGTCGTACACCGACATTTCGGCGCCGGTTGCCCGGAGGTAGTCCCCGAGAGGTTCCCACGGCCCGGTCGGCCACCAACTCCACGACACGCGGTACTCGAACCCCGCCTGCGAATCCCAGGCGATCTTCGGGCCAGCAGTTATTGACTTAATACGGGGCTTCTCCCCCGGCGCCATGCGGGGGACAGCCAAGAGCAGGCACCCAAGACACCCCAGGATTGCTCGACGCATTCTCGCGGCTTTCATGATTTCTCCTTTCAACGAACGCGCTACGGCGAACGGGGCCGGCGGACGCACCGGAAGCCGATGGCTCCGCGCGACGGCACATAGTGCAGTCCGGCGGATAGATCGTCCGCGGAATCCCAGCAGGAGCCACCGCGAAAAACATGCGTGCGGCCTTCGTGCATGGGGAAGGCGGGCCCCGTGGGGTTGTCAACAATCTGGTTCTCGACGCAGTATTCGTAATAGTACGGCTGGAAATAGTCGTTGCAAAGCTCCATGACGTTGCCCGCCATGTCATACAGCCCGTAACCGTTTGGGGCATAGGAGGCCACCGGTGTCGTGGGGTGACCTATTCCCAGGTAGGAGTCATTCTCGTGGAGGTCCCCACTGTCGGCGTAGTTGGCTCTGCTGCCGTCAATTTCGTCCCCCCAGGGATAAATGCTGTAGCGCAGTCCCCCCCGCGCGGCGTATTCCCACTCGGCCTCTGTGGGCAGCCTGTAGCCGTCCGCATCGAAATTACATTCCCATGTGTGCAGATCGTAGCAAGGCTCAAGCCCCTCCTCGCCGCTGCGCCAATTACAGTAGGCTGCCGCGCCGTACCAGAAGACCCCCGCGACCGGGTGATGCTCCCTCTGGGCTATGACCTCGAAGCTGTCGGAGCGCTCGCTGTAGAAGATGTCGGAGTCATAGGAGAACGGACTGAACGGATCTCTTCGGACCATCAAGTAGTTGAACCGGGAATCGTCGGGGTTGCAGACTCCCGCCTTGCCGCCGAGTTCGACGTCACCCGCCTGCCGCGCGATGTTCAAGTAACGACAGAAATCTGCATTCGTCACCTCTGTGAGGTCCATGAAGAAAGTCGTTACGCGGACCGTGTGCACAGGAGCCGAGTAAATCGGGTCCAGCCCGAAGGTGTCTCCCATCTCATAGGCCCCCCCCGCTACGGCAACCGCGCGGGGCGGCATGAGTTTTGAGATCTCGAGCCTGTAAAACTTCATTCGCAGGTCGGCCGTTTGGTCGTGAACGGAAACGTTCATGTCGGTCCCTGGCAGGAAGCCCGTGAGGTGTTCCCAGGGCCCCGCCGGAGACAGGCTCCAGAAGAGCATGTATCCGCTGGCGTACTCAGAATCCCACATGATTTTCACGCCGGCGTCCGTTGACTCAATTGAATGCGCCGCGGACGCTTGGCCGGCGGAAGAAAGTAAGGTCGCGAGGAGCGCAACCGACCTGTAAGTTAGAGTGGCGATCTGCCTGAGATTCATGGCTTTCCCTTTCTTCGGTTCCCTACCTGAGGGCCCCCCCCAGGGCCGCAGGATGGTCCCGTCGGTTTGGACCCAGGCGATGGCATTGTCCCCCAGCTCCTCTCAAGAGCGAGGGCCGCGACGCGCGCTCGGGTTAAACGACCGGCCGCCCGCGAGGCTCGGCTCCGGGCTGCTCATCCGCAGCGGTATGGGCGCACCACCGGGACGCGGTAGTAGTAAATCCGGTCCGCGATTGGCCCGCCGTCTCGTCCCAGCACGTCGCTATCGCCGTAATAGCGGAACCCCTTTCCTGGAAGAACATCAATGTCCGGCGGGCCGGCGGGGCTTCCACCATCCATCCATTGCTCGTTGCCCTGACCGTCCGTTTCCAGCCGCAGCTCCTTCCATACCTGCGGCTGCGTTGGGATCCATATCTCATCCGCGACTGTCTCAAGTTCCTGATCCTCGAGAACGGCGCCGTACTGGATGAATGGTATCCCGTTGAGAGTGGTGTCGACCGGGTAGGGGTACCCGAATTCCACCTTCAGTCCCCATGTCGGGTGCCTGAAGACCATGAGCCCCACAGGACGCGAGGGGACGAAGCCGAGGAAGGTGATCGTGCTGCGAGAGCCGGTCGCCGCGACGATGCGAAAGGCCTCGCCTAAACTGAATCGCTCGTACGACTCGACAGGAACGAGAGGAGGGTCGGGGGTCGTGTACCACTTGGGCTCGTTCGAAATCCATTTCAATTGGAGCCGGGTCCAGGTTGAGGGCCAGTCGGGGTGGCCAAGCATCAGGAATTCGATTCGATCGTTCTCGGCCAGATGTTGACCGTTGGGGTCGCCCGCGATCATGCTGCCCAATCCCTCATCTACGTGGCCAAACACCCCGTTAATCGCCTGGTACTTCAGCTCGAGCGGGATGGCCATAAACGCGCTTTCGAAGCCGGAGGAGCTTATGTCCTCCACGTCTGCGTTCACCAGGCCGACCGGTCGGCTAAACTGGCCGGCGTACGCGCCGCTCTTGGCAAGGATCTTATAGTAAGCCTGGGTACCGCTGGCGAAGCTGACTTCCGTGTCGTCCCACGAGACGACCCCGCCGTTTCCTTGCACGGTCGCCCGCTCCCCCCATGACATGTAGTTCGTGAAAGGGTCCGTGCTGCTGTAGACTCCGTAGGGGGTGTTGGGGTCTGTCCTCCAGGTGATAGTAACCTTGTTCTGCGCAAAGACTCTTTTGATGCCAATCATCTGGCGGAAGGGGTGTCTCTCGTCGGACCCTATATCAATGGCGCCGATGATCCTGTAATCCCCGTCAACGTCCTTGCCCTTCTTGAAGTCGCTTGGCAAGCCGGTTGTCGTTCCCGCACCAACGCACGGAGACACCTCGGAGGTATCGGCAATGTGGTAGGGGCCGTAAGCCGATCCTACGAGGTGCGGGTCGGAGGCTCCGTTCTCCTGGATCCACGAATTGGTCGCGCTGCAGCCATACAGGTCATCCCCATTTCCCCAGGCGATGCAATTGAGGACGGTCGGCGATGCGCCCCCATCGCAGTAGATTGCTGATGTGCCTTGCGGGCCGCTGTTGTACACAACCGTGCAGTTAGCGATCAGCGGACTGCAAGAAGGCCCGACGCACCGTATCCCGGTGCCCCCTGTGATGGAGGTATTATCAGAGATGGTGCAACCCCATATACCAGGCGAGCATTGCTTGACGTAAATACCCCCGCCGTCCCCCTTGTCGGGGTCCTCCCAGTTGTCCCGGGTTGACATATTATGCTCCACGACGCAGTTCCAGATCGTGGCCGAGCAGTTCTGGTCGAGGTAGATGCCGCCGCCACGGTAGGCTGACGCGCGGTTGTGGGAAATGACGCAGTCCACGATCTTTGGATCAGAAGCGAGGGTGCAATAGATCCCGCCGCCCCCCATCGTCAGGTCGTCTTCACCCTGCACGCCCGCGGTATTATTCGAGATGATGCAGCGTCGGAGGGTAACGAGGTGGCCTGCGGTTCTGCTGCACGACTTTATGTACAGCCCGCCGCCGGCCTTGCCCGAGATGGCCCTGTTCTGATGGATGATGCAATCCTCGACGGTTACGGAGGAGTTGTCGAGGAACATGGCCCCGCCAAAATCGGCATCGTTGTCGGTGAACAGACAGTCCCGGACCAGAATGTCCGTTGAGTTCCTGCATATCATGCCTGCCCCTTGGCCGGTGTACGCGGAGTAGTCCTCGTTCCATCTGCGCGTGATGGCAATGCCGGCGATGGTTATGTCGGTCTTGCCGTCCAGCTTGATCAGCGGATAAGAGTCCGTGGTCTCGACGTCGTGGGCGTCCAGGATCGTAGCCCCGTGGCCGCTGCCGATTATGTCCACGTGAGACTCTGCAACAATCTGCTCGTTTTCCGCCAAATAATCGTATTTGCCCGGCAGCACGAGGATCGTCGTCCCAGGACCAGCGTTCTCCAAGGCATTGCCCTCGCCGTGAATGGCTGTGTAGGGCCTAAGCCGCGAACCGTCCGACGCGCCGTACTCGCCCTCGTAGTCATCATCCACCCAAATGGTCGGCCTGGCGAGGAAATGGAACCCCCAGTCCACGTGCCTTGTGTCGTACCTGTTGTCGCTTGCCGTGGTGTACGCGGCGAGGCCAGCATCTGCGGCCATTACTGAACCCGCGTCAGTGAGAGTGGTAAGCTGCTGGAGCCTGTAGCGCTCTTGCCAGTCGGGATACGGCGACTGGCTGAGCACCTGCGAACCGTTCCCCGGTGAGCCCCCGGAGACGTCCTCGTCATTGTCCCAGAAGGCGTTGTAGTAATTGTAAACGTCGCCCCCGCCGGATATCAGAATACCCTCATTGTCGTGCTTGGTGAAAATGGAGTCTCTGATATGTATCTCTTGTCCGGACCCGGGGGTGGCCTCTACGCCCGTTTCGTTCATGTCAAACGTCGAGTGAAGCACCTGGACGCTGCCGGTGGCCTTGACACCATGGCAGTTGTGAAACGCAAGACTGTTGAAAAGCACGTTGCCGCCGCTGACCTGCGCGCCATACGTGCTCAGGGAAAAGACGTTTCCCCCGATGGGTTGGTTCAGTTGGCGCTGAACGTTCAACCCGCTGCCAAGCCAGATTGTTCTGGTGAACTGAACACGGCTGTCAGCATTGGCGCTGGAAAGCAGCTGAACGTACGGGTTCGCCGAAGGGGAGACTCCGAACTCGAATTTCGGCGATTCCGGCTTCATGGACATTGACCTCGCATTTAAGAAGACGTTGTACCCTACGGTGATGGGGTGGCCAAGCGAATCTAACTTCGCCCCGGCGCTAATCTTCAGGTACGCGGGGGTATAGGTACTCCCGCTGCGCGCGGTATTGATTCCCACAACGACGCCCGGATCCAGGGTCAAGTTGGCCCCTTGGCCCGTGAAGGTGCAGCCGTTGGGCGGGACGGCGCTGGCCGGGATGTATCTGTCAACTCGGCAATGGTGGTACCCGATGTCAACATTGCTTGTTGGTTCCTCACTGTCCACCTTTCCCCATGTCTCCGCGGCGTAGTGGTTGCCGGCGGGAACCTCCTCGGGGGCTTCCACCGTGAATGCGTTGGTGCCGAAGCCGGCATCAAGGGCGGTCCGCGAACCCTTGTCTTTCAACTTGCTGACGAACTCTGGGCCCGCCGTGTTCAGGAAGAAGTCCCCAAGCGGGGAGGTGTCGTAGGGCGAGTAAACGAGATACTCATTGTAATGCTCCTCGGGGTCCTCGGGCAGGTTCCAGAAGGTGAACTGGTCTTCAGGGTACCAACGGTTGTGGTGGATGTCCGGATAGGGACCGCCCGAGCTGTAAATGTCGTACGCGCAGTTCGTGAAAAGGTTCTCGGCGATGTCACCGGTTGGTTGATAGGTCGCTGACAGGTTCACACCACGGCCGCAGGCATGGATGGTGTTGTTCCTGATTTGGATGTCCTCCTGGTACCACACGCAGACGGATATCCCGTAACTGCAACTGTGCACGAGATTATTCCGGCAAGGGACGGAGCACCAAACCATGTCTATCCCCCAGTTGGCGTTCCGTATGATGTTGTTGGCGAAGGGTGGTTCGCCTGACGGGTCCGTGAGGTCTTGCCACGTTCTGATGGCTGTAAAAGCATAGCTCAGTTTGCAGTACCGGACGACCGAGGACGACAAGGACCCGCTCTGGAGATAGATTAGGTACCACGCGTTGCCATCCAGGGCCCCAGGAATTTGGTCACCGCAGTCGTCATTCTTAGCCTTCGTGAAGGTGATGTAGTTGTATGGTTCTCCTTCCGCGACGATCTCCGCCTGTATATAAATGGACTTGCTGGGGTTCACCTTTACGGTGGTTCCCGGAAGGAGCTTAAGTGTCGCAGAGACGTTTAGGTCACCGCTTACCCAGTACGTGTACCGGGGGTCCCACATTTCGTCTTGGGTAATTGCCCCCGACTTCGTTTGGAAGTCCAGAACCACTGGAAATTCCGCATCCTGCAGAAATGATTGAGGGATGCTCTCCACGAGGTAGGTCTCTCCGCCGGGTTGGGGGGTGCACAGTCGCCTCTCCGCCTCCGTGCGAGGCTGCCCCGAAGCGTCCAATATGGGGGATACCCCGAACCACCAGATGGGGTCTTCCTTCTCCCCGCCGTCGGCCGTCGTCCTGGTTCGCCGGAAGACGATGTTGTCACCGACGGAGGGCTCGGTCGCCAGTTGCGCAGACGAGAGGTCAACCGTTGTGCCTGCAACCGAAAGGCTGTAGCTGGGATCAGCCGCGTACTCGCGCAAGTCGATTTCGGTGTACATGTAAATGCGTGTTTGTTCGGCGTCAAGTTGTTGGTCCAATGGAATCGGTTCAGTCAGTATGACGTTCTGGTGGAACCCGTCTTTCTCCGCCACAAACTCAAGGTGGAGTCCTTTGCCAAGAGCGTCCGCGAATCGCAGCGTGGACGGGGAGTCTGCGGAGACGAACCCTTGTATTTCCGGGTTGAGAACGGCGAGGGTGTCGCTCCTACTTCCGTCTGAAGCAATGAGGCACGACGGGCGCAGGAATAGTCGGTGACCGTCAATTGAATAGGTGACCGAGGAGGCAAGCGTCCTGCCGACAGAAAGCCTGTACCCGCAGCGGTCAATTACGAAACCCTCGGGCGTCTGCCTCCACTCGGGAACAGAAGGAACGAGGTTCCCGCTTCCGTCCCGATAGCAGAGGCCGGAGGCTTTCTCGTGAATGTACGATTTAACCGTGTCCACGGTGGTGGAACCATCGGGGTGAGTCGTCTCGACTTCGCGTGCGATCTCCCATACGCGGGTGTGGTCATCTCTCTTTTCGACAAGCTCGACTGGCGGATCCTCAGCAATCAGGTGAGTGGAGGCAACACCTTCGGCCATGGGTTCACTCGAGCTTGTTGCTGTAAGTCTCCCCCCCCCGGGAGTTGCAGAATGGCAAGTGCGGTTGCGAGAGCGATGGACAGAGACATCCCCAGATTCCTGAAATGCATCCTTTTCATGGGCTTACCCCCTTCCAGATAGTTTTACAGGACCCAACTTAATAGAAATATCGCACCGCCGGGGCAAATTGTCAAGCCCTTTTTGAAGAATTTTGTACAGCCCCAGCCCCACACCCTCCCGCCGAAAGTTCTATCGAGTTCAGATTGCTCAGTGATAGAATATCGTGCATGGGCATCAGAGGCGTTTTCCGCAAAGCGAGAGGATGGTGCCCCGACGAGCAAAAGGAACCTGATGACGATCTTCGAGGAGGTGACACGAAAATGGGGAAAAGCCTTTTGATTCTTGCTGTCGGGTTGGGTGTTGTTTTCTCTCAGCCCGCGTCCAGCCAGACGTGGTATGTGGACGGGACGGTGACCGCGTCCGGCGACGGGATGACGTGGGAGACTGCGTTCAATGCAGTTCAAGAAGGCATTGACGCTTCGTCTGACGGCGACACCGTTATTGTTGCCGAAGGCGCCTACGTCGAAAACGTGCATTTCCACGGCAAGAACATCACCCTCACCGGCACCGACCCCCTCGATTCCACCGTCGTCGCCAACACGATTATTGACGGGAATCAATCCGGCTCCGTCGTCACGTTCTCGGGCACCGAAAACGAAACCTGCACCCTCTCCGGCTTCACAATAAGAAATGGGAATGCCCCACACGGTGGCGGCGTTTCAGGCGGCGCCTGGAATAGTCAAACGCACGCCAGGATCAGCAACAACGTGATCGCGGCAAACTCGGCCGACTGGGGTGGGGGATTGGCCTTTTGCGGAGGCCTTATCCAAAACAACGTTATTCGTAATAACTCAGCAAGGCATGGGGGCGGCGTTGACTACTGCAGCGGCGCCATCCTGAACAACAGAATCGTCGGAAACTCAGCCGAAGCTGACGGCGGAGGGCTTGAATACTGTTACGGCACAATCGAAAACAACACGATCTATGGCAACTCAGCGCAAGAGGGCGGAGGGCTTTATGACTGCGATGGCGAGATCCGAAACTGCATCATCTGGGGAAACGTTTCCCAGGCCACGCCTCAGGTGTATGCCTCAAGCGAGCCGGTTTACTGCTGCATCGAGCGCTGGTCAAGCGGCGGCGAGGGAAACATGGGGTTTAACCCTTATTTCGTCGCCCCGGAAAACGGTGATCTCCATCTCCGGCCCCGTTCTCCTTGCATAGATGCTGGCGATCCAGCGTCCCCCTTCCCAAACGAGCCGGAGCCCAACGGTGGGCGCATCGACATGGGAGCTTACGGTAACACCTGGGAGGCGACCCCCAAATCTCCCGACACGGACAACGACAATCTCCCCGACGATTGGGAGGCGGACTTCTTCGGAGGCCTTCTTCAAGGAGCGAACGACGACCCGGATGGCGATTTGCTGGCAAACATGGAGGAATACCGTCGGGCCTTCGACCCGACCGTCCCTGTTGGCCCATGGTACGTTGATGCGTCTGTGCCTCTTTTTTCCGGCGACGGCGCCTCCTGGGAGACCGCCTTCAAAATGATCCAACAGGGCATATATGTCGCTCGCGATGGTGGTACGATCATCGTCGCCCGGGGAACGTACTATGAAAACATCCGTCTCAAAAGCTACAATGTCGTCCTCCGCAGCACCGATCCCTGCGATTCTAACGTGGTCGCCAACACTATCATTGATGGGATGCAGGCTGGCTCTGTTGTGACCTTCACAGGCACGGAGGACGAGACCTGCCGCTTGTCCGGTTTCACCATACGGAACGGCAAGGCGCAGGATGGGGGTGGGATCTACGGAGGGACATGGGGGAACCCGACACACGCCACAATTGAAAGAAACGTGATCAGGGAGAGCGCGGCTGACTCGTGCGGGGGCGGCCTCTACGAGTGCGACGGCACCGTCAGGAATAATGTCATTGCGTACAATTCGGCCGGCGCGGGTGGTGGGCTGTATGAGTGTGACGGCACCATCGAGAACAACACCATCTGGGCCAACTCAGCCCGCCGAGGCGGCGGACTGGCTTCCTGCAAAGCAGTGACGGTCAACTGCATCATCTGGGGAGACACAACCGAACCCTACTCAGACCAACTGGACGGGGCTGGCACCCTAAGCTACTGTTGCATCCAATGCCGGGGGGAACCTGGCGCCAGCATCATTGCCTATTACCCTTATCTCGTGGACCCCGCCAACGGTGACTACCATTTGCTGAGTTGGTCTCCCTGTATTGATGCGGGTGACCCAAGCTCTCCCTTCTCCGAGGAACCCCAGCCCAATGGAGGAAGAATCAACATGGGGGCTTACGGAAATACCCCCGAGGCGAGCTCCAAGTCTCCTGACAGTGACAACGATGGTCTTCCGGACGACTGGGAGACGGAGTTCTTAGGGGACTTGGGTGACGGCTGGGGCGACGATACGGATGGCGATTCGATCCCCAATGAGGCTGAATATCATCAAGGCTATGATGCGTCCACCCCGCCCAAGTGCTGGTACGTGGACGCGGCGGTGTCTGTCTCCGGCGATGGAACATCCAGAGCGTCGGCCTTGAAGAGAATAGAAGAGGGCACAAAGCGAGCTTCCGCCGGGGATACGGTCATCGTCGCTCAGGGCACCTATGTCGAGAAGGTGAATTTCGGCGGCAAGAATATCATTCTGCGTAGCGCCGATCCTCTGGACGAAAATATTGTGGCTCGGACGATCGTACAAGGGCGCGTCACGTTCCTGGGAACTGAGGATGCCCCCTGCGCCCTGTGGGGGTTCACTATTCAAGGAGGGGGCGGAGATTATGGAGGCGGGATTTGCGGTGGAGAGCTCTGGTATCGGACGCACGCTGCAATCCGAAACAACGTGGTCACTGGCAATGCAGCGCGCCTGGGTGGCGGGGGTATCGCGTTTTGCGACGGGCCCATCGAGGGCAATAAGATCATCGGGAACTCTGCGACGGGTGGACTGTTTGACGAGTGTTGCGTGTGGGACGTTCCCTACGGCGGTGGATTGTACGAGTGTGATGGGCCGATCCGCGGTAACATCGTTTCAGGAAACACCGCAACCAAAGGCGGTGGACTCTGTGTATGCTCCGGCCTGATTTCGGACAACCTGATTGCAGGAAATCACGCGATGAGTGTCTGGGATATGCGCGGCCCCTACTCGGGGGATGAGGAGTGGGTTCCGGGGGTGGGCGCGGGAGCGTATTCTTGCGGCAGGATGGTAAACAACACGATTTGCGAGAACTCGTCTGAGGGTTCCGTAGGCGGGGTCGCTTCCCTCCATCGCATGCTCAACTGCATCATCTGGGGCAACACGGCCCCGGACACTCCGCAGCTCTCGGACAACGCTTCGCCATCGCGTTCTTGCATCCAGGACTGGGCTGGCGGGGGAATCGGCAACATCAGCGCCGACCCGCTCTTCGTCAATGCAGAGGCGGGCGACTACCGTCTCCAGCCTGACTCGCCGTGCATTGATGCTGGGGTCACCTACCTCGGCTTTCTCTGGCCGCAGCGGGACCTTGATCGCAACTGCCGCCTCGTGGGAGAGCGAGTTGACATGGGGTGCTACGAGTACGGGGCCACGCGCGATGCCGACGGAGATCTGCTTTCCGATGATCATGAACGCACTCTGGGCAGTGACCCAGCTCTCGAGGACACCGACGGTGATGCCCTTCGCGACGGTCTGGAGATTCTTCGCGGAAGCAACCCAGTTGAGCGGACGCCTCCGGGATTGCTTGCGGTGCCTTCCGAGTTCTCGACAATCCAACTGGCTCTTCTCGTCGCCATAGACGGAGACGAGATTGTTGTTGCACCTGGCACATACACGGAAAACCTTCGCTTTTACGGCAGTGATGTGGTGCTGCGCAGCACAGATCCGTCCAATCTGGACACAGTTGGGTCCACAATACTGGAGGGGGACACGCGGGAATCGGTTGTGCAGCTTACCGGCAAGGAAAGCCCCGCATGCGTTCTTTCGGGCTTCACAATCCGGAACGGTTGGGCTGCGATCCACGCGCGCGAGTATGAGCAGGATAGTCAAGCCACAATCCGAGGCAACATTATCACGGGCAACTCTCATGGAGGGCTATACTATTGCGGTGGCCTCGTTGAGCGCAACATCATCAAGGGGAACTCGGACGGGGGACTAACATACTGCGACGGGCTGATCCGAGGTAATGTGATTTTCGCAAACTCTTCGACGATGGGCGGAGGAGTTCGCCACTGCAACGGGACGCTGATCAACAACCTGATTATCGGCAATTCAGCTACGCTTGGAGGCGCAATCGCGTGGTGCGGCGGCACGATCGAAAACTGCACCATCGTCGCAAATTCGGCGCAACTGCGTGCATCTGGTCTCTACGAGTGCACCGGCACGATCCTCAACTGCATCATCTGGGGAAACACTGCCCCCGAGGCTCCTCAGACCTACGAGTCACCCAACATAACCTACTCCTGCATCCAGGACTGGGCAGGGGGCGGCGAGGGGAACATCGCGGACGATCCGCTTTTTGTTGATGTGGACGGCCCGGACGATGGTCCCCTCACGTACGAGGACAATGATTACCGCCTGAACGCCGCTTCGCCTTGTATTGATGCGGGTAAAAACGAAGAATGGATGGCGGACGCTGTGGACTTGGACGGCAATCCGCGAATCTGGCGGGGCAGGGATTCTTGGACGGCCGACATGGGAGCCTACGAATACGGGTCCTTTCACCTCAAGGTCGCGACTGTGGCTTTTGAGGGGGCGGCTCTCGTCATTGGCTGGAGGAGTGCTCCCGGGGACACTTATCGCGTGTGGTCGTGCTGCGATTGCGCGACTGGCGCCTGGACGGATGAAGGCACGGTCAATTCCTGGGGCTGGCTCACAAGGTGGCAGGACCCCAGGCCGACAGCGATGTTCAGGTTTTACAGGGTCGAAATCGAATAAGCAGCGAAGGAAGGCGTGGAGATTCCATTTCGCCTTCTTCCGAAGCATGAGGTATCATCTCAACAACCATTCGTGCGGTAAGGGAACATTGTCAATGGACATCATGGGAGGTGCGGACGATGAGGAAGATTGTGGGAGTAGCAGTTGCGGGAATCGTTGCGGTCTTCTGCGGGGCGGCCGCCAGTGAAACGTGGTATGTGGACGGGTCAGTGACCGCCTCGGGCAACGGGATGACGTGGGAGACGGCGCTCGAGACTATCCAGGAAGGGATAGACGCCGCCTCCAATGGCGACACGGTCATTGTTGCCGAAGGCGCCTATGTCGAAAACGTCCATTTCCACGGCAAGAACATCATCCTCACCAGCACTGACCCCCTCAATTCCGCCGTCGTTGCCAACACGATTATTGACGGCAACCAATCGGGTTCCGTCGTCACCTTCTCCGGCACCGAAGACGAGACCTGCATCCTCTCTGGCTTCACCATTCGCAATGGCCGGGCTGTGGCCGGCGCCGGAATCCTCGGTCATGAGGAGCCCGGGTACACACACGCGACTATCGAAAACAATCTAATTACAGACAACGTCGCGCAGAACGGGGGAGGTGGTCTTTCCGGTTGCGACGGGACCATCAGCAATAATCTGATCACGCACAACTCAGGAGGAAGTTATGGCGCGGGAGGGATGAGCTTCTGTGACGGGAATATCGTGCACAACACGATCTCCTTCAATTTTGGAAGATGGGGAGGCGGGCTGTCTCGCTGTGACGGCACGGTTGAGAACAACCTGATTCTCGGGAATGAGGCAGAGCAGTATGGCGGCGGGGTGTACGACTGCTCGGGAGTTGTTCAGAAGAACACGATTATCCAGAACCGTGCTGCCTGGCACGGCGGCGGACTGTCCAGTTGCAGAGCCAAAATTCAGAACAACATCATCGCCGGAAACACCGCAGACGGATGGGGTGGGGGGATTTACAGGTGCGGGACGGTCATCAACAACACGGTCGTCGGCAATTTCGCGGACCTCGGCGGCGGCTTGGCTTCGTGCAGTGGAACAATCAAGAACTGTATTGTGTGGGGAAACAACGACAACTATGGTTATCAACTCGTCTGGTCGGCTAACCCGCTCTATTCATGCATCGAGGGGTGGCTCGGCGGAGGTGAAGGGAACATCGCCCCGCCATCGGCGGGGTTCATTGACCCCGACGGACCGGATGGCAACCCGGAAACCTACGAAGACAACGATTATCATCTCTCGGCTTCATCGCCGTGCATTGATACCGGCGTTAATGACGATACTCTGACCGACGATATTGACGGGGAACTCCGGCCGCAGGGAGCGGGAACGGACATAGGAGCAGATGAATACGCCGACACTGACGAGGACGCTCTGCCGGATTATTGGGAACGGAAGTATTTCGGCGACCTGAGCCACGGTGCATCAGACGACAGCGACTCGGATGGACTCACGAATGCGGAAGAATTGGTTCTGAGCACCAATCCCAATAAAAGCGACACGGACGGCGATGGCTTCTCCGATGGGGATGAGGCGGCAAGCGGCACGGACCCGAATAGTCCCTCGAGCGTCCCGCCGGAAGCGGATGTCTATGTCAATGGGGCCCTCGGCGATGAGGCAAACGACGGCGCCAGACCCCTCACCGCCAAGAAGACCATTCAGGCCGGAATTGACGCCGCCCAAGACGGCCAGACTGTCGTTGTCGTAGAGGGGACTTACTTCGAGAACATCAAGTTCAACGGGAAGAATGTCATTCTTCGCAGCATGGACCCTTCCAATCCCGCTTGCGTCGCCAGGACAGTCATTGACGGCGATCGCGCAGGCTCGGTTGTGACCTTCGCAGGCACGGAAGATGAAACTTGCGTCCTCGCTGGCTTCACCATCCGCAACGGAGACGCCGACCTCGGCGGCGGCATCTGCGGCGGAAGGGACTCGAACTACACTCATGCCACTATCCGGGACAATGTGATCACTACCAACTCTGCTCTAATGGGCGGAGGCGTGTCCGGCTGTGCCGGAGAAATCCGCGAGAACATGGTTTGTGCGAACAATGCCAATGGCGGCGGAGGACTGTACGTCTGCGACGGAATCATCGAGAACAATATCGTCTCAGGCAATTCTGGAAGAAATGGCGCGGCGTTGTATAGCTGCAGCGGTGTCATCCGCAACAACATCATCTCGGGAAACTGGGCCGGCTATGGGGGGGGACTTGCTTCGTGCAACGGCCTCATCGAGGGCAATACTATCACCGACAACCATGCGTCGAGCTCGGGCGGAGGTCTCTATTCCTGCCGCGGAGGCTCAATCCGGCGCAACGTCGTCCGAGAAAACACGGCCTGGAGGGATGGAGGCGGCCTGTACATGTGCGGTGACGTGATTCAGTGCAACATCATTGTTGAGAATCATGTTTACCACTACCAGAGTGGCGGCGGCGGACTGGCCTCCTGCACTGGCGTCGAGAACAACCTCATTGTGGGGAACTCAGCTCCCTCTGGCGGCGCGCTGTATTGGTGTTCAGGTTCAATCCAGAACAACACGATCGTTGGGAACGCGGCTTTCTCTGGCAGTGGAGCCGCGATTTACGACCGCGAAGCAAGGAGCACGATCCGCAATTGCATCATCTGGGGGAACACCGCGGCGGACGGGACGCAGCTTTACGATACGCAGACGCCCAGTTACTCCTGTATCCAGGACTGGGCCGGAGGCGGCGAGGGGAACATTTCGGACGATCCGCGATTCGTTGATCCCGACGGGCCGGACGACGACCCGTACACGTTTGACGATAACAACTATCGCCTGTCAGCGGGTTCCCCTTGTATAGACGCTGGCGCCAACTACCTTTCGTTCACCTGGCCGCAGCGTGACCTCGATGGCAACTGCCGCTTCGTTGGCCGCAGCGTGGACATAGGCTGTTACGAATACGGCTCATCTCCTGACGCCGATGGCGACCTTCTGTCGGACGCGAGGGAGGCTGCGCTTGGAACGGACCCCGATGTCGAGGACACGGATGGCGACAACCTCCGCGATGGCGTCGAAGCCCTTCGCGGCAGCGACCCTCTAACTGCGACGCCAGCCGCTATTCTCGAGGTCCCGTCAGATTTCTCGACCGTTCAGTTTGCCCTGTTTCTCTCACGGGACGGCGATGAGATTGTCGTCTCGCCGGGGACATATTACGAGAACCTCTTCCTGTATGGCCCCGACGTGATTCTCCGAAGCACTGACCCCACTAACCCAAACATCGTCGCCTCCACAATCCTCGACGGAGGCGGGTTGGCGCCGGTTGTCTCCTTTTCAGGAAGCGAAACCGAATCGTGCGTCCTCGCCGGTTTCACGATTCGCAATGGAAAGGGCGGAATCTACGGTCGCTCGACGCACGCTGACATCCGCAACAACGTCATTACCTCAAACACGTTTATTGACGGGTCATGGAGCCAGGGAGGTGGAGGCATAACTGGTTGCAGTGGGCCAATCCGATACAACACGATTGTCGGCAACACGGGCGACCGCGGTGGAGGGCTTGGCAGTTGCAGCGGCATCATCGAGAACAATCTAATCACCGAGAACTCCGCGGTTGGGAGCGGCTCCAGTCTGGGAACCGGAGGCGGGCTGTATGCCTGCGGCGGCACAATCCGGAATAACGTCATCAGTAAGAACACGGCCACTGGCTCCGGCGGGGGCTTGGCCCTTTGCGACGCGACAATCGAGGGCAACATCGTTGCCGGCAACTCCGCGGATAAGAATGGAGGCGGCTTGCACAGTTGCGGCTCCAGCATCATCAGCGTCCCGCCAGCGCCGCCCGAGCCGCCCGCCATAATCAGAAGCAACTTGATTGTCGGCAACTCTGCCAAAAGAGGCGGCGGCGTGTCTAACTCCATCGCGACCATCCAAAACAACACGGTTGTCGGCAACACGGCAGAGGAGGGCGGGGGACTGCACGACTCCCAGGCGATCACGAATTGCGTCGTCTGGGGAAACACCGCGGTGCAAGGCGCAGGCCTTTATAACTCGCCCTTTCCGACGTATTCGTGTATCCAGGACTGGTTCGGATGGGACGAAGGCAACATCGCCGAGGACCCACAATTCGTTGATCCGAGTGGACCCGACGGCAACCCGCAGACGTGGGAGGACAACGACTATCGCCTCTCGCCAGACTCGCCATGCATAGACGCGGGGAAGAACGAGGATTGGATGTGGGAGGCGGTTGACCTCGAGGGCAATCCGCGAATATGGCGGGGGAAGTCGTCCTGGACGGTGGATATGGGGGCTTATGAGTATTACTCATTTCTGTTTCGCGGGGGTGTCGTTGTCGGAGTTGTCGAAGGTCAGCTTCAACTCATGTGGATGAGCCGGCCCGAGGACACATATACCGTCTGGTCGTGCTGCGACCTATCGGCTCCTGCATGGGTGGAAGAAGCCCAGGTGCCCTCAAAGGGGGGAATGACGTCGTGGATGGATACGTCCGCAGAGAACCCAGACCGGAAATTTTATCGCATTGAGATTCGTCGGTGACAGAACGCGTGGCACGGCGCTCCGCGATCTCGTGAACGAAGCGCACCACGGTTTTGCACAGGGTCCTATACAGTTGCTGGCGTTCCCTCCGCATCTCTGCAATGTCACGAAAGGGCGATGCTGATGCAACAGCAGGGTGAAATGAACCGATAGTATTTGCGGAGGACTCCGGAAATGGGGAAGACACTTCCGATTCTCGCTTTTGTGCTGACGGTTTGGTGCTGCAGGTTCGCCTCCGGTGAAACGTGGTACGTAGACCGCGCGGTCACCAAGCCGGGCGACGGACAGTCCTGGGAAACGGCCTTCAAGACCATCCAGGAAGGAATTGATGCCGCCTCGCACGGCGACACAGTCATCGTTGCCAAGGGCCCTTATCTCTACCTCGAAAACATCCGCTTCAACGGCAAAAACATCACCCTCACCAGCACCGATCCCCTCAATCCTTTCGTTGTCGGCAGTACCATCATTGACGGCAATCAAGCCGGCTCCGTCGTCACCTTCTCCGGCACGGAGGACGACACCTGCACCCTCTCCGGCTTCACGATCTGCAACGGCAAGTCTGCCAACGGCGGCGGCGTGTGCGGGGGAACCTGGAGCAATCACGCCCGCTCAGCCATTGAGAACAATCTCATAACCGGCAATTCTGCCGAGGATGGCGGGGGCGGGATTGCCTACTGCGACGGCCGCATCCGGGACAGCGCAATCAGTTACAACCAGGCAGAGTTCGGCGGCGGATTGCTCGGCTGTGATGGCGTCATCGAAGGGAACCTGATCAGCCGAAACGGCGCTATCCAGGGCGGGGGACTTAGAGGATGCAACGGGATAGTCCGGAACAACCAGATCTTAGAAAACAGGGCGGTCGGAATGACGTACTCTGAGGGGTGGCCACCACAGTTTTGGAGCGTTGACGGCAACGGCGGAGGGTTGAACGCTTGCAACGGGACGATCGAGGGCAACCTTGTAGCGGGAAACGTAGCCAAGAGCGGCGGAATCGACGCGTCGTACGCGGGCGGAGCGCTCTACGAGTGCCGCGGGACCATCCAGAACAACACGATAAGGGAAAACTCGGGGGGCGGCGTGCTTCATGGGTGCAGCGGCACCGTTCAGAATAATCTCATCCATGGGAATACAGGCGCGGCGCTGGCTGATTGCGACGGGACAATCCAGAACAACACCATCGTCAGGAACTCGCGGTACGCGCTGAACGATTGCGACGGGACAATTCGGAACTGCATTATTTGGGAGAACGGAGATTCGTCCGGGAGCGGGCTTTACGGTCTCAGCAATCCGACACATTGTCTTATCCAGAATTGGACGGGAGGCGGAGAGGGGAATATCACCGAAGACCCGGGATTTCTCGATCCGGACGGCCCGGACGACGATCCTCAAACTCACGGAGATAATGACTACCATCTCCGGGATGGTTCGCCCTGCATAGATGCCGGACTGAATTTCTACTGGTTTGCCTGGCCGCAGCGAGATCTTGACGGGAATTGCCGTCTGGCTGGTTACTTCGTGGATATGGGATGCTACGAGTTCGGTTCCTCTCCCGATGCCGACGGCGACCTTCTCTCGGACAAACGTGAGTGCGCTGTCGGGACGGACCCCAACCGTGAGGACACGGACGGTGACAGTCTTCGTGACGGTCTGGAAATCTTTCGCGGAAGCGACCCGCTT
This sequence comes from bacterium, assembly GCA_030691545.1. Classification (GTDB taxonomy): domain Bacteria; phylum Auribacterota; class JABMQX01; order JABMQX01; family JABMQX01; genus JAUYEE01. The sequence goes on from JAUYEE010000099.1 coordinate 28,596, forward strand.
GTTTCCACGGCTCCGGGCATCATCCGCGTTCCCTCGCATGTTCCGGCAGTCCAGGCGTCGCTTTGTCTCGCTGTGGATGGCGATGAGATTGTCGTCTTTCCCGGAGCTTATCGGGAAAACCTCCATTTTTGCGGACCGGAAGTGATCCTTCGCAGCAGCAATCCCGATAACTCCGACGTCGTCGCGGCGACGATACTCCATGGGGGCGAGCAGGGACCTGTCGTATGGTTTATGGGGGACGAGAGCGAGGCGTGCGTTCTCCGTGGCTTTACGATTGGGGGCGGCAGAACAACAAACGGCGGCGGAATCTGCGGCGGGACACCAGACGTTCACACCCACGCCACCATCGAGAACAACGTCATCACCGAGAATTACGTCACCGGAGTCCTTGAACCAAAAGGCACCGGCGGCGGGGTGGCTTTTTGCGATGGCCCCATCCGAAACAATACCATCTCGGCAAACGAAGGGTGGGTGAGGGGCGGAGGGCTTGCGTATTGTAACGGACTCGTTTCCAATAACATCGTAACCGGGAATTTCAGTAGCCAGGGCGGAGGAATCGCCTATTGCAGCGGCAGAATCGAAAATAACACCGTCTCTAAAAACTCCAGCTCTTCGGGCGGAGGCCTGGCTTATTGCTACGGCACCATCTCCGGCAACACGATCTCACAGAACTCGACCGAGGACTTTGGCGGCGCACTGGCTTTCTGTAAGGCGGCGATTGAAAATAACGAGATTAGCGACAATTCGGTAGGCCGTTCCGCCGGCGCGATCGGTCGCGGAGGAGGCTTGTACGATTGTGATGGGATAATCCGCAACAACACGATCACTGGGAATCAGACCGTAGGCTGGGAATGGCGCAGGAACGATTCCGGAGAACCGTACAAAATCTACGGAGTCGGCGGGGGGCTGTACGGTTGCCAGGGAACCATTGAGAACAACACAATCGCCTGCAACTCGGCCGGTCTTGGGGATGGCGGCGGATTAGCTCGATGCGGCGGCGTCATCAATAAGAACCTGATCACGCTCAACACGGCGGAAAACGGCGGGGGGTTATACGAGTGTGGGATGTCGTGGGACTATGCCACGATTCGCAACAACCTCATCACCCTGAATTTAGCCGGAACTGGTAGTGGGCTGTACAGGTGCTACGGCACGATGCGAAACAACACCATGGCCTCGAACGTTGCTCACTACGGCGCCCTGGCTTCATGCCAGGGGACGATCCAGAACTGCATTATCTGGGGCAACATGGTCCAGGAAGGTGGGCAGCTCTGGGAGTCGAACGACCCCACGTATTCGTGTGTTCAGGGATGGACCGGGGGCGGCGAGGGGAACATCGCTTCCGACCCGCGACTCGTTGACCCCGATGGACCTGACGACGACCCGAACACATACCAGGACAACGATTATCGCCTCCTTCCGGACTCGCCGTGCATTGATGTGGGGAGCGACGAGGAGTGGATGTGGGACGGCATTGACCTGGATGGAAATCCCCGCATCTCTTTCGGCTTTAGGTCATTGCGAGTGGATATGGGGGCGTATGAATATCCAACCCTGGGATTCAAAGTCGTGGGAGTGGTGGCGACGGACCGAGGGGATATTCAACTGATCTGGAGTAGTCGGCCCGGCGAGACTTATGCGGTTTGGTCGTGCACGAACCTTACTGCGGGCAAGTGGAGCTTAAGGACGACGGTACCGGCCGCTGGCGAAACAACCACCTGGACCGATCGGGACGCGAGCAAGTCAAGGGGCAAGTTTTACAGAATCGAAGTACAGTGAGGGGCCGAGTTTCAGGGGATATTCGCGGCAGCCTTTCCAACTGAGCCAGTGGGGCAGAGGGCGATCTTGCCGGTGTCTTTTCCGCTTCTGGAGGCCGGAGGAGCTGCACGCCGTGCACACCGCTGCGGACGGCAGGAGGAAGCGAGTCTGAGCACGCACAGGCTTTTTTGGTTCTGCGATGCGATTCCATCGGCAGTCGGGACGGGGAAAACGCTGCCTCTGGACTTTCCGCCAGATTACGTTTATCCTCTTCCCCACAGCGAAACTGCAAATCCTCGTAGGGCGAAAATGGATCGCTGGAAAGGAACTCTCGATGAATTTCACCAATGGCAATTCCGGCAAGGCTCTGTTTTTTCTGGTCGTCATTTTCTCGATGATTAAGTTCGTCGAGGGGCGGCCCAACTCGGAGATTTTTCACGAGCAAGAGGCGGCGAAGAAGTTCGTCACGTTTGACAATCAGAGTTTTGTCGTCGAGGGTTTCCGGACCTTTCTGACGTGCGGGGAGATTCATTACACCCGCGTTCCGAGGGAGCTCTGGCGAGACCGGCTCCTCCGAGCAAAGATGGCGGGCTTCAATACGATTGCCACGTACGTCTTCTGGAACGCGCACGAGCCGGAGGAGGGGCAGTTCGATTTCTCCGGCAACAAGGACCTCTCCGCATTTCTCGATGTGTGCAAGGAAGTCCGGATGTACGTCTTCGTGCGGCTCGGGCCGTACAGTTGTGCGGAATGGGACCTCGGCGGCTTTCCGGGGTGGCTCGCTGTCGGCAAAGGCGTTCGCCTGCGGACGGACGATCCGGAGTATCTCAAATGCGTGGACACGTGGTTTGAGAAACTATTGCCCATCGTCGCCCAGCACCAGATTCACAAGGGCGGGCGAGTCTTCATGGTCCAACTCGAGAACGAGTACAGGGGCGGCTGGGGCACCGACGAGGACGCGTACCTCGTGCACCTCCGGAAGAAGGCGCTCGAGAGCGGGATCGAAGTGCCGATGTTCTATTCGGGCTTGCATCACAGCCACGACCCGGGCGGCGATAAGCCTATCGAGCGGACGGGCAACTCGCCCTGGTTCAGCACGGAGTTCTGGCCCGGATGGTACACGCGCTTCGGCGATCTGCCGGAGGAGGACATTGCGAAGTACGAGCGAGGCACCTGGAAACTCATCGCGTTCGGCGGAGCGGGTTACAGCTACTACATGCTTCACGGCGGGACGAATTGGGGCTACACGAGCAACGACGAGATTTCGACGAGCTACGACTTCAGCGCGCCGATCGGCGAGTCGGGCGTCCTCCGCAACAGCTACTTCCGATTCAAGAAACCCGCGATTTTCGGCGCCACTTTCGGGCACATCACAAGCCAGGGGAAGTCCGAGGAAGAAGGATTCAAAATCAACTCGGGAGAATTGACATATTACCTCCGCAGCACGCCGCGCGGCAAGATTCTTTTCCTCGACAATCCGGGCGATAAACCAATCAGCGCGCAGGTCGAGATCGAAGGGCGTCTGCCCGTTCCCATGGTCAAGCCGTTCACCATGCAACCGAAAGAGATGAGGCCAACGATTCTCGACCTCGCATTGGGAGGCGGTGTGACTATCACGCACTGCGCGTCGAAAGTCCTGACCCTGCGGCGGCTCGGCGACCGGACGTTCGTTTTTCTGCATGGTCGAGAAGGCGAACCGGGCGAAATCGTGTTCAACCTCACAGGCGGCCTCCGTCTCATCTCCGGCATTCCCAATTACATCATAGATGCCACGGGGAAAACGCTTATCGTCTCCTTTGACTTCCCGCGACCCTGGCAGAAGCAGGATTTCGCGTTCGCATGTGGGACCGCGGTTATTCAGGTCGTCGCCTTGAACGAGAACCTCGCTGAACGCGCCTGGTTCCACCCGTTCACAGGCGGACCCGCGATCATCCTCGGCCCCTACTATGTCCGCGAGTTTGCCCAGGACGCAGAGCGAAAAACCGTCGGCATCCGTGCCGAGTTTCGAGGGGATGAGGAAACCTGCTACATCTACACCCCGCAGCCGATGCAACCCGACCCGGAGAAATCGTCGAAGCTGTTCGCGTTTGAGCCGGATAAAGCGAACTTGTGCTTGAACGGCAAAGCGACTGGTTATCCCCATTCGTCGGCATTGCCGAAGCTGAAGGACTGGCGGTTTGCCGTCGGTGCGGCCGAGGCTGATCCGAAGTCTGACGACTCCGCTTGGCTCGCTACCGACGATCCGAAAGACATGGGAGGAATGCCCGGCGCCCACCGCACGTTCTATGGTTGGTATCGCTGCGCGGTTGATTCGCCAACCGGGGGCGACGCCAAAATCGAGTTTCCCTTCGCGGGCGATACGATTTATCTGTTCGTCAACGGGAAGCTCGCCGCAAGGGCCGATGGCAAAGGGCCCCAATCCGTCTCCGTTCCGCTGAAGGAGGGCAACAACGTCCTCGCCGTTCTCGCGCGGCATTCCGGAAGGGATAAGCTTTATGACTTCAGCGGCGTCGCCGGACTGAAAGTCGCCACAGGCATTCACGGCCCCGTGAAACTGACAATCGGTTCCGAATCGAACGTTCTCACGGGCTGGCGTTACCGCGCCGGCCTCATCGGCGAAGATAAGGAATGGTATGCTCTGGACAAACAATCCACCGTCGAATGGAAACCGATTGCCGAAGCGAAAGACCTTGCGGTTCCGACCTTCTATGCAGCCAGATTCTCATACAAACCCGCATCTGACTTCTCCGAGATTCTCCGCCTTAACACAAAGGGCATGAGCCACGGCACTCTTTGGCTCAACGGCAGAATTATCGGGCAATATGTGCCCGACGGCGAGTATTACCTCCCCGAACCCTGGCTCAACGACGACAACCTCATCGTCCTCGCGGACGAAGAAGGCAAATCGCCAGAAAGCGTCGCCCTTGTCCGCGAAGACCCGGCCGCCGCTCATCTCGCGACCATCGTCCTCGTCCCCGCTGAGACCGGCAAAACGGAAGGCGAAGCACCCAAAGGCAAGGACTGAATCCGCCCGTGGGGCATGACGGGGGCGTGGCCCTTTCTGAGCGGGGGTGCATCGGGCGGTCCAACCAGAGGTGGGGGAGCCTCGTGCCTTGACCCGCGTGTATCGCCGGCATCTTGCCGGCTGTCTCGGGGCCATCCTGCCCCCGATTCCGAGGGCGAGATGCCCTCGGGACTGCCCCGCTTGGGCGGGGCGGCGTTACCTATACGAACACTGCCTCTTGAACAAAGGGCCTACGACTTTGCGCCTTGTACACCCCTGCTGGAACTGTTGCAGCCGATCCGGGTTGGCTCCCTCCTCCTTCTGGAGTCTTCTGCCCGATTCAGGGTTGCATTACTGCTATTGTGCGAACGGGAGGAACGAGGTGTTTTGGAGAAGCTGCTTTGCAAGCATGGCATAGCCCACGCTGAGGGGATGACTCGCATCGGCGTAGTAGTCGCTGGGCAGCGGCGCGGGAACGCTGTGCGGAATTCTCTCCTTGCGGAGCCAGTCTTCGACCTCACGTTTCATCTTGTTGTATATCTCCAGACTGTCTTCCGTCAGCATGTGCTCGTTGAAAGGGCCCACAAGAACAAAGACCCTGTTCTTTCTCCGTTTCAAAATCTCGACAGCTCGTTTGAAGGAGTTCCATTGGAAAGACGATTCGAGTTCGACCCAGGGAGGATTGAATTTCGCCATGCGCTTCTCGGTCCAGGGTTCGGCGACCGGCCTGGGCGACGGCGGCTCGTTCGGGGAGGGAAGCCGCAGCGTGATGGCGTGAATGGGATTGTCGTAAGGATGTTCGATTGTCCACCTATGAAGGTTGGTGTCCTGGAAATAGGCAACCCTCAGGTGATCTACCCAGCCACAGAAGGGCATGTTACGGCCAATAGCGATAGCGACCCTGCCGGAATAGGACTCCGTGTAACAGGGGATTTTGGGATAGAACTGAGGGACCAGCTTGGGATGATTGAACGAAAACTCCTTCTCCGTCTGCAAATCATGCTTGGCCGAACTCATCCATAGGAGGTTGCATTGCAGAATGATGCTTTTGTCTGTTATTACCCGGCCGTAGTACTCTATCAGCCCTGCCATTGCGGCGGGATGGGTGCCATCTACGGCCAGGTTGGCGAAGCGGTCCTCTCCGGCCAGTTCGTTGAGATAGTGGGAAAGAGTCTGTTCTTTCGATACATAGTGCCCCCACATGACCGAATCGCCGATAACGAGCGCCTTGTTTTGTAAGCAGACCTGGTGGCAGTAACGGTTGTACGTCCAATAGTCGCAGCTCAGGCTGTAGGGAATCCGGTAGTCCGGCCCGGCATCGAATTTCTCGATCCGTTTCCAGAGAGCCGGGACAAGATAGAGCAGCGCGAGGATGACGGCGACGGCCACGATCCACATGCGTCCCGAGAGGCGCACATCATTGGAACCGAATGCCGGCTCCCGTTCGTCAGAAGGGCGTGCAGCCAACCCGCTGTTTGAATCGCTCTCTCTCTGCATCGCTTACATGCTCCTGCTTCGTCAGTTGATCAGAATTGAAAGTAGATGAATGGTTGCTCGGTCCCGCCCGAGAAGATGATTATGTAGAGAATCATCGCCACGACCATGCTCACCCGGACAGGCGCCAGGCTCAGAAGCCACTTGATCCTTGAGTCGTACATAAACTGGTATGCCCAGATGACCAGCACCAACCCCAGAGCCAGAAGGGGGAATCCCGGATCGGCGAAGCCCGACGCGAAAATCCTGTTCAGAATCAGCCATGCGTCACCTAACGAGCCAGCGCGAAAGAAAATCCAGGTGAAGAAGACGAAGATGAAAACCCACATTTGCTTGGCGAACCTGGGAATGCGTTCCCGGTAGATTGCGGACCTCTCGAGCTGCCGGGTGAGCATGACGCCCATGGCGTGGAGAGTTCCCCAGATGATCATCGTCCATGCGGCCCCATGCCAGAAACCCGAGATGACCATGGTGAGGAAGATGTTTTGGTAGGTGCTGAACGTGCTCTTGCGGTTTCCGCCGAGAGGAATATACACATAGTCCCTGAACCATGTGGAGAGGCTGATGTGCCACCTGGCCCAGAAATCGCCCAGGCCGGTCGCAAGGTAGGGGTTGTTGAAGTTGAGCATCAGCCGGAACCCCATCACACGGGCGATTCCTCTGGCCATATCCGTATAGCCGCTGAAGTCGAAGTAAATCTGCCAGGCGAAGGCAAACGTCGCAAATAGCAGAGCCGGCGCCTGGTAACTCCCAGGAGAAGTGTAAACCGGATCCACATACTGGGACAGGAAGTCGGCCATGGCGAGTTTCTTGAAAAGGCCGACGACGAATAGAGAGAGCCCGTCGGTGATGTCCAGGCGGCTGATGTGAGAGGGCTTTTGAATTTGGGGAAGCAGGTTCTTCGCGCGCTCGATAGGCCCGGCAACAAGCTGTGGGAACAAAGAAACGAAGGTGGCGAACCGGATGAAGTTTGGCTCTTTTTCAATTTGGCCACGGTAGAAGTCAATGGTGTAACTCATTGACTGGAACGTGTAGAAGGAGATGCCGACGGGCAGAAGGACGCCCGGGGCAGGAATGGCGTAGTGAAGTCCCATCTGGGCAAGCAGGTAGTTGAGGTTGTCGGTGACGAAGCCAGCGTACTTGAAGAGGCCCAGCAACGCCAGGTTGTTGACGACGCTGCCGTAAAGCCACAATTTCTTCCTGCGGCTTCTGTCCATCCTGAGCACGGCCACGTAGTCAATCGCGGTGGAGTATACGATGAGAAGGAGATAGAGAGGGTTCCACCATCCGTAGAAGACGTAGGAGGCTATCAGAAGCCAGATGTCCTTGAACCGGGTTTTCCTGACAAGCAGATAAACCGGATAGACGACGAGAAAGAACAAGAAAAATATCCAGGTATGAAAAAGCATAGAGTTTTTTCGTATTGTTGTTCTGTCGGAGGGCGCTACTCCATTAGGGCCCTGAGGTGCACCTCTACCGATTCGGACATCCCTTCGAGGCTGTAGCCTCCCTCCAGAACGGACACAAGCCGGCCCTTGCAGCACGTCTCCGCCAGTTCCTTGACGATGCGCGTGAGTTGTCCGTAGCCCTGCGCCGTGACCTTCATCCCGCCGAGAGGGTCGTCCTCGTGGGCGTCGAACCCGGCGGAGATGAGCACAAAGTCAGGGCGAAAGTCAAGGGCCGCGGGCATCAGTTTCTCCCTGAAGGCCCTCTCGAAATCCTTGTCCCCTGACCCGGCACGCAGGGGCACGTTGACATTGTAATTCAGACCTTTCCCCCTGCCTTTCTCTTCCGCGCTTCCAGTGCCGGGGTAGAAGGGATATTGGTGAACACTGAAGTAGAGCACGGTCGGGTCATCATAGAATGCTTCCTGAGTCCCGTTGCCGTGGTGCACGTCCCAGTCCACGATGAGGACCTTCTGGAGCTTGTGTTTCTTCTGGATATACCGGGCGGCGATGGCGACATTGTTGAAAAGACAGAAGCCCATCGCCTTGTCCTTCAGCGCGTGGTGACCCGGAGGGCGCACAGCACAAAAAGCGTTGTTGATTTTCCCCTCCATCACCGCATCTATCGCTGACAGCACTCCTCCAACAGCCGCCACGGCAACTTCATAGGATTCTGCCGATATTGGAGTGTCGCTCGAGTCCATGTATTGCGCGCCTTGTTCGCAACTCTTTCTGACCCGTTCCACGTATTGCGGGGTGTGAACGGTAGTGAGCCATTCCTGCGAAGCTGGTGAGGGCTTGAGCGTTACCAGTTCGGGCAAGAGCCCCTTGTCTTTTAGCCTCTGGACTATAGCCGTCAGCCGCTGCGGCTTTTCCGGATGACTCGCCCCTGTGATGTGCTTGAGGTAAATGTCATCGCAAAGAAACCCTGTTTTCGATGTCTTCTGAGGATCGTCCTTCTCCACTTTGCCTTGTCTTCCCAGAGCGTTTTGAGGTGCCGCTCGCACACAGCGAAGTCCAATGCTCTCCGCAATGCAGGCATCTATGACACGGAAGTTCTCACCTGTGCGGGAGCTCGAGCGACACGCGTCTGCGCTGTAATTCCAGCCGCCGCCGCGCAGGACCCTGATGTCTCCCTTCTCCGGACCCTGGGGATTCTCGGGCGGGCTTCTCTTATAGTAGCTCTTGCTATAGACATCATTACACCATTCCGCTACATTTCCGTGCATGTCGTACAGGCCCCAGGCGTTTGGTTTCTTCTGCCCCACCGGATGCGTTTTCTTGGATGAATTTTCCTTGAACCATGCGTACTGGGGTAGCTTGCGCGGATCCTTCCCGAAGGAGTAAGGCGTATGAGTTCCGGCACGACAGGCATATTCCCACTCGGCTTCGGTGGGCAGCCGGTACCCGTCTGCGCGGAAGTTACACTCCCAGGTTTCACTTTCTTCATCATAGCAGGGCTGAAGGCCCTCGGCCCGAGAGCGAAGGTTGCAGTACAAAGCCGCGTCGGCCCAGTTCACCGTGTCGACAGGGTTTCTGGGTCCACGGAAGCAGGAAGGATTCTCGCCGACTAACTTGAGGTAGTGCTCTTGGGTCACCTCGTATCGGTCCATCAAAAAGCATTCAATCCAAACCCCGTGCACCGGCGACTCGTCGGATGGCCGATCCGTGCTTCCCATCTCGAACCACCCTTCAGGGACCAACACCATCTCAATGCCGGATTTCGTCCTTATAATCTGAGGGGTGTTCGAGTTCGACGCGGACTTCTCGACCTTTTTGCACGACAACGCGAGGAGAACCACGAGAGTCAGCAGCCAGTGCGAAACTCCCCTCCCCCATTTGCGCAGCCACTCTCTCATTGCCCGCCCTTCCTCACTGGGGCACATCCGGGCTGGTTGCTGTCCTCACTATTCGCGGTGACAGCGACGGGTTCGTCCATCGGATGTTTCCCAATTCCCCGGCAGCAGATACGGTAGGTTTGGCCTGATAAATTCACTATTCTTGCTCCGGCGGAAGCCAATCGTAATCCCAGTGGTGACCGACCCAACCCGGCGGGCTGATCCTGATCGTCTCATTGTCAACAACTCGCACAATGTGGAGCGGGCTGTGCACCTCCCAACTGCCCGCGTGGCTAATCCTGACATAGGCGATGTATCGCCCGCAGTGAGACCACCGTCCGCATGGGTCCTGGCCGAGCAGATCTTTGGGGAGAGTGATTATCTTCCCGTCCGTGCCCTCGGGGAGCGAGGGATCGAACCTGCGGATGGCGAGGCTTCCACCTGCATTCCAGCACATCCATTTCCCGTCAGGAGAGAAACCGGGGTGGCACTCGCCTCCGCCGTCGGGATGGTTCGGCATCTTTTGTATCTCACCCCCGGCGGACGACATGAAATCTATCGTGTACCTGGCGCCGAGATAGTTCCGAATCTCAAAAATGACCCAGTTGCCATCGAAGGACATGTCGGCAATGGAGACCCGTTGCTTCACGGGGATCGGCTTGCTTTCTTTCCCCGTCTCCACGTCCGTATAGATAATGCCTCCCCTGTCGCAATGGACGGTTCGCTTGCTGTCCGGCGCCCAGGCATATCCGCCGCCGCTCCGCTTTGTCTCCAGAGTCTCGACGTTCACAAGATAATCCCCGTAGTTGTACGAGAACCATTTCCCATCTGGAGAGGTGCGGGGCTTGTTTTCGTCCTTGTCCGGCGTATTCGTCAGTTGCTTGAGTCCCGAACCATCGGCGTTGATGATGTACAGGTCTCGCGCAACGGACTCTCCCTTCGACTCGTCCGGGTCTTTGGGATGGATGGCGATGACGAGTCGGTATCCTGTCTCGCGCAACTCCTCTTTCAAATCGGGGATTCTCGGCTCGGCGAACGGCGTACAGCGCGGCGGCATTTCCCATGTTGCCCTGACCAAAGGTTTCCCTTCACCGTAGCAGAAGACGGCAACGGCAAACACGAACAGCACAAACAGCCTTCGGAGAACGTTCATATCGCAGTTCTTTCTGGACAAACGTTATAGCGACACACGGTTCTTTTCTGTTGAACAGCACTCCTGGGGTTGACTGATGACCATGAGACCAAGAGAGCCTTCCCATCTTCTACTTCTTAGAGATGCCTTGCGGCGCATTCCGGACACAGCGGAATCCGATCGCGTCACTCGCAAGACACGTATCGTTAATGGAAGGGTCGCCCACACGGTAAGACGAGCGGCAACTGTCCGCCCGAGAGTTCCAGGCGCCCCCCCGCAATACCCTTTCTTTTCCTTCTCCTGGTCCCTTTGGGTTTCTCTCCGGGCTTCCCTTGTAGTAATCTCTCGAATAGAAATCGTTGCACCATTCGGCGACATTCCCGTACATGTCGTAGAGTCCCCACGGATTCGGCTTCTTTCTCCCCACAGGATGCGTCTTCTTGGCCGAGTTCTCGGCGAACCAGGCATAGTCTTTCAGCTTCCCGGCATCGCTGCCGAAGAAATATCTTGTGGCTGTTCCTGCCCGACAGGCATACTCCCACTCCGCTTCCGTCGGGAGCCTGTATCCGTTTGCCTGGAAGGTACACTCCCACGTTTCTTCATCGTAGCAGGGCTCAAGTCCTTCCGCACGGGAACGCTCATTGCAGTACAAGGCAGCATCCGTCCAGTTCATCTGTTCGGTAGGATGCTTCGGATTCTTGAAATGAGAAGGGTCGGGCAGAGGAAACTTGCCGTACTGCTCCTGCGTCACCTCGTACCTGTCCATCAAGAAAGAGTCAACCCACACTCTGTGTACGGGCGACTCATCCGCCGAGCCTTTCCCGCTCCCCATCTCGAACCAGCCCCCTCGAATGAGGACCATCTCGGTGCCGGATTTCGTCCTGATGACCTCCGGCGCCTCGGCGTCAGACAGGGAATCTTCGATTTTCCGGCACGAGGACCCAAGCAGAATCGTGAGAAGCAGCAACAATCGAGGACTCGCGGCTCTTTGCCAGGGGGACGGCTCTCTCACTGCCCCCTCCTCCTCAGCGGCGCCCAATCCGGCTCCTTATTGTCTTTTCCATCCGTCGTGACAGGCGTCCATTTCCCCGTCAGATCGCCAACGCAGATGTTCCAGCCCTCTGCTCTCTCTCCGACGATCTCCTCTGCGGCAGGGCCGAGTGAGAAGGCGATGTACTTGCCGTCCGGCGACCAGTCCGAATGGTAAACTTCAAATTCCTTTGGGCAGGTGGCAACGTCGCGAACATCGGTGACTTTTGGTGTGCCGGATGTGAAGTCCAGGTTGCCGACGCACAGAGCCTCATCGGACTTCCCCCAGGTAAGTCTCTTCCCATCGGGACTTGCGTCGAGCCTGCAGCCCCCGACTCCCCACGGCGAAAGATCGAACACCTTCGTCCCATTCGCCTCCAAAGCCAACTGGGCATGGCTGTAACCCATCCCGCCGTGCACGGTCGCAAAGAACCATTTGCCATCCGGCGACCAGCAAATGTTGTACAGGTGATGAAGGTTCTTGTTTGGATGTTGCCTGTGCTTCCGTGTCTGTAGGTCGTAGATGAAAAGCTCCCGAGTTGCATAATCCCTCGTTGTGTAACGGTCAAACTCAGCCTTGAGATAGGCAATGGACTTCCCGTCGGAACTCCAGCAGGGCTCCCGAGCGTTATCCGCGACCTTCGTTCGCTCTGTTCCATCAAGGTTCATGTAATAGACGTTTCGCACCTTGCTTTCTCCCATCCCTTCATCAACAACGAAACAGATTCTCATCCCGTCTGGGGAAGCGTGAGGATACATCTCATCCAGGTCCGAGGTGCGAGTCAGGTTCACCGGATTGGAGCCGTCCGCATTGATTAGGAACAGCTCCCAGTTGTTCTCGCGGTAGGTCTCATGGACGATCTTGAAAGGGACTTCGTTGAGTTTCATCTCAGCTCGCAGCTTGTCAGCCTGAGCGACTTTCATCTTCGCGAAATCCTCTCCCTCACCACTCAAGGGCGAGGTCATCATTGCCGCGAAAATCACAACGAGCGCTGCTGCCCACGATCTCGCCGCCGTGTTTGGTTTTATTCTCATTCTCTTGCCCTCCGTGCATTGTTTCAACTCAACATACCAATATTGCCGGGATTTATCAATGGCAGGGAGAGAACCCGGTGCGGCTACGCTTCAGTGCTGGGCCATGGGCTGTTCGCCCGGTGGAAGCCCAGAAGTACCGCCGCCGTACCGGCGGCAGTCGTGAGGGCGTCCCGCCCTCACATGGCAAGTGCCCTGTTTCATCCTGGAGAAGTTGACACAGACGGTGGGGCAGTTCTGGCCGCAGCAGGACAACCGAGTCGCGAATGTCGCCCTGAGTGGGAGAATTTCATAGCTTTCGGAGGTGGGGTCCGACTGCTGCCGCGCGTTGGCCGATGCGACCACCGTGCA
>JAUYEE010000163.1 GCA_030691545.1 bacterium
ATGGTCGGCAGAGGCAATGATTCCTTGGGCTTGTTCGTCCCCTGGAAGTTCGCCTCGATCCTCTCCCACATCATCGGATCGCCCGTGTCCGACCACGGGTAGTCCGCGAGGAAGTTCTCTCCATCGGAGAGCACCCCGACGCGATAGACATCGTGGGAGATGAAGTCGGCGTCGTTGTGTAGATCGGGGGCATGGGAGACGGGGTCGTGAGGAATGCCGAAACGTCCCGGCCCGCTCGGCCAGTTGTCGCCAGCAACCGTGTCCATCCAGGGGTCGCAGACTCCAATGAGCCGTTCCTTCTCGCTCACTCCCGCCACGGTCACAAAATGCCCGCCAACGCGCGTGTAGAATCCTTCCTCGAGTCGGTAGAAACCGATGAGCAGGACGACGTCCTGGCAGCGCCGAAGCTCCACAGCAATCTCGTTGATGAGGTCCGGGTCCTTCGTCAAGCCCACGTCGAACCAGAACTTGTACGTCGAGGTGCCGGGGCCGAGCTTCTTGGCGTCCAGGTACTTCTTGATGCCGGCTACCATGTCCTCGATGCGCGTGCCTTGCCACTCACACCACACGGAGCCGTCGGTGAGCATCTGTTTTGCCAGGTCTTGCACGAACGGAGTCACGTTTGCGGCGTGGTGGTCATCCACCGGACCCAGGTACGACTGCACCAATGGGAAATGGTCGCTCACCGTCGGCGGCTTGACGGGCGCGGCGCCCACGGGCGTCATGAATGTCTCGAACTGCGAGTCCAGCCACCACAACGAATTCGCCACGGCCACCGGCCCGCACCACGTCCATTTCCATCCCGCCTGATTGGGATTGTTGATGGGATCGCCCGGCTCCTGAGCCTGAGGATTCTTTCCCCATTTGCCCTGCTTCTGGGAGAAATCGGGCACGCCCGCTTGCGCATAGTCGTGCTGAGCTTCCAGCCCCTTTCCTTTCCAGAACCAAAAGACCGGCGAAACGTGAAGCATGTACTCGACCTTCGTGATGTATTCGCACGAGTGGACAATGTCGAGCGGTGGCAGGTCTGACGGGTTGGCTTCCTTGAAGTTCTCTTGGAGAAGGTAAAACCACTCGCTCCCCCGCGGACCCAAAGACCACGGGTAATCCGTCAGCCAGAACTCTCCGTCGGACAGCGTCCCGACGTGGTATTCCTGATGGGACACGAACGCCGCGTCATTGTGCATCAATGGGTCAATAGGTTGCAGGGGCTGCTCTTTCCCTCCCGCCTGAAGCATTGGCAAATGCTCGTCCAGCACGGGATCGCAGATCATCAAGCGGCTTCCTCGACGGTCCACCCCAGCGCACGTCACGTAATGCCCGCCGATGCGCACGTACTCGTTGTTGTCCGTGAACTCATAGAACCCAAGCAGCAGAATGACATCCTGGCAACGGTACACCTCTTTGGCGACATCGTCGAAACTCGGGTCCGGCGCCAGTCCCGCCTCAAAGAAAATCCCTTCCTGCGGCGGCTGTCCCTGCTCCATATACAGCCCCCTCTCCCGAAGCAGCCCCACTGTCGCTTTGTGGAGGTCTTGAGGCATCGTACCAAGCCACGCGCACCACGGCGACCCGTCCGCGCTCGCCCGTTTCGCCAGGTCTTGAACAAAGGGCTGCACGTTACTCGGGTTGTGGTCATCCCATGAGCCGAGGGCGGTTACTAACGGAAAGTGGTCGGAAATCTCTGGCGGCGGAATGGGTGGCTTGCCCTGTTCCGCAAGAACAATTTCCTCCATCTTCGAGTCCATCCACCACAGGGAGTTCGCCAGAGCCACCGGCCCGCACCACGTCCACCGCCACAGGGGGTTCTGGGGATTGTTCATGGGGTCGCCCGGCGACGGGGCCCCCGGGACTTTCCCCCACATGTCTTGTCTCTGCTCGAAGTCCGGCACCCCCAGCGGCGCATAGTCAACGTATGGCGGCTTCTGGTAGAGGTCGTAGTCCCATTCCGGGGAAAGATGAATCATGTATTCCACAAGTGTGAGATAGCCTAATCCGGGCCTTGTAATGAACTGTGTTGGGAGAGGGACAAGGTTGACCCCCTTGAAGTTTTTTCCAAGAGCCTCCCAGAGAGGGTCTCCCGGTCCGCCGGTGCTCCAGGGATAGTTCGCCAGTGCACACCCTTTTGGAGACAAATCCGCCGCCGTGTACGCGTCGTGGGAAACGATTCCCGCGTCCGAATGATCTCCCCCGGTCGGATTGGCAATGTCAAAGAAAGAATCGCAGAGACGAAGCTGCTTCTCAGTCAGGTTGACCGCCGCGACCGTTACATAGTGCCCCCCGACCCGCACGTACTCACCTGGTGCGGGCCCTCCGGGAGCCTCTTCGTACAAGCCAAGCAGGATAATGACATCCTGGCAGCGCATTACTTCCCGCGCGATCTCATAGAATGCCGGATATTCCCTTGCCTCGACCACGAAATAGGGGCCGGGCGGCTGGTGCGACGTTTTCCCCAAGCCCAACTGGTCGAGGCCCATCTTGAGCCCGGCGACCATATCGGTCACCTGCGTGCCGCTCCAACTGCACCACGGTTGCCCATCGGTCAGGAAGATCTGTGACAGTTCCCCAACCACCAGTGGCACATTCTTCTTATCGTGGTCGTCAAAGGAAGCATCGCCACTGTACACCAGATGGAAGCTATCGGATATTGCGGGTGGCGGCACTGGAAACGGGTTGAAATAGCTCTCGAAGCGCGAATCCATCCACCAGATGGAATTCGCCCAGGCCACCGGGCCGTCCCAGGTCCACTGCCATAGCGGATTCCCAGGATTGTTCTGGGGGTCCTGGGGATCCTGAATTCCGGGCACCTTCCCCCACATATCCGAGCGCTGCTCGAAATCGGGGACGCCTTTCGGCGAGTAGTCCGGATAGGGGTCCTTTGCGTACCACTGCCCTGTCCACACGGCGAACGAACGGGTCGGTACGAAAAACACGGCGAGAAATACGAGGACGAGAAAAGCGCAGAGAGACGTGCGGTTCATAGCGGTCCCTCCTCCCTGTGGTTGGTTGAAAGGCTGCTTCGCGTGTACCCTCCCGGCGTGACACGGGGGCTTTCGGGCAACGCTTGTGGCGACACCCGAGGCCCATGTTCTCTCTATACCAAAATTGTTCGCGTCAGTCAATCAAAAACGACGAAAGGGGTGCATCCCCTCACTTACGGGCGGCAGACGTGGCAGAAAAGGAACCAAGATTGAGACAGCATAACAGGATACACAGGATAATCCTGAAAATCCTGTTAATCCTGTCGGGTCTTCCTCTGCGATCTCTGTGTTCTTTGCGGTGAGTCCTTCTGAAACTGAGGCATTACGCAGGGGTCAAGCGATGAGCTTGGGCGCGCCGGGACGAACCACTCAAACGTAGCCCCACCCCTGTCTGCCAGCGATTCCGAAAGTGGGTTGGGAGGTAGGGCAGTAAAGGGCTGAAGATAGGGGAGTTGGGGTGATGTTAGGCACAGGGATGGTGGGGGAGCAAATTCGCATTTATGGTTTCTTTCTTTTTTTCCTTGAC
>JAUYEE010000231.1 GCA_030691545.1 bacterium
GGCCCGTTATGCTCCGGTCCAGGTCTTTGACTATTCTTACTGCCTGGTCTCCGTCACTACCGTAAGCAGATATGGCCATGAAATCCACGGAAAGGGGCAGGGAGATGGCCCGCATTAAATCTGCCATGAAACAGGCCACCCCTTTAAGGACCCCAACCAGGAGCGGCGGTCTGCCGGCGTAGTCCTGGGATATCTGGCGTCCAAGCTCCCGCACCCTCTTCTGGATCTGGGCCTCGCTGAAAAGGATGCTTTCGAAGCCCTGTACCTTAGCCCGGCCCAAGGGACCGTAGCCATACTTGGCCAGCAGCCGGTGATAGTCCTTCTTATACAGCAGCTTGATGTTTATCTCCGGGTATAACTCACGCAGGTGCCTGAGCTTGCGGTTCTTGTTGGTTACCAGGCTCTGCTTCATGGTCGTGAGCTCTATGTAAATATCCAGGTCCGGCAAGTAAAAATCCGGTGTGAACATCTCCACCGCGGTATTGCCCTCCCAAATCAGAGGGAAGGACCTGGGCTCGTAGTGCCACTCTATTCGGTAGAAATCCAGAATTCGGGCGAATTCCTCTTCACTGGGGTGGGCGAAACGAGCAGTTGGGGGGGATGGGGTGTTTTCAGGCGCCAGATTGTCCCCTGTAGAAGGTTCTGATAGGGTCGGAGTCTGAATCTTCCTATTCTTTCTGGACCGCGGCAAGGTATCTCACTATTATATGATAAGTCATAGAGTATTATAGCATAATCTTTCGGAAGCGCAATTCGTGGCGCCGTCCCCCCTGGCAACTTCGCGGTCTTCGGCCTTGGGGTCGAGGGCCAATGAGTGGCAGCAGGTCGTTCCAACAGGCGGGGAAGGGCTGCTGCTCATTGGCTGCCGGTCCCGGGCGAGATTGCCCGTGCGAGCGGCTGCTCACCAAGGCTCATAGTCTCGCAGCTATGATAGGCGTGCGGAAGACCTTCTCTAGGTCGCATCGTGGCCTGCTACGCGGGTGGAAACCTCTGTCGCTTGGTACATCAACCGCCGGCCGGCGGCATGGCCGCCCCTTCAAATTTATGCCTACACGCTAGCACTCGAGGCCAGCTCGGTCAATGGGAAATGGGCAGTGTGACGCCAAAAGGAGAGGGAATCACCAAGGAAGACCAAGTCTTCAGTTGCCTCAACGGTGGCTGCTCTTGTTTATCAAGATCATAGCCACATAGCCACGATGGCGATCTCAGTTACAGAGGGCATTCGTGAAAAGGAGGACCGTGGTAGCCAGAGGGAGCAGGGTTCATGGCCTTTGCGAGCATCAACTTGGCCGGAAAAGTCACGGTTCCTTGTGCGCGGCTGATGGTAACGATTCCGTCCTCGATGGGCTGGCGCATCACTTCCAGCACGTGCTAACCGAACTCCGGCAACTCGTCCAGGAACAGAACCCCCGGTGGGCCAGGGTTATCTCCTCTGGTCTTGGCCACCGTCCACCACCCACAAGCCCGTCATGGCTTATTGTATGATGCGGCGTGCGGAACGGGCGCTGCACCATCAGCGGCGTCTCGGATGGAAGCATGTCGCTGACGCTATAGATTTTGGTGACCTCGATGGATTCTTTACCGCTCATTCTAGGCAGAATCGAAGGCATCGAGCGGGCGAGGAGGGTCCTACCCGCGCCAGGAGGGCCGACCGTGATCACGTTGTGGCCACCAGCCGCAGCCACCTCCAAAGCTCGCTTGACGTGCTCCTGGACCCGAACGTGGGCCATGTCGCTGGTGAACTCGGGCAGCACATCCAGCACCCGGCCGTCGGGGATGTACGCGCGAATGGGCACGTCGGCCCTCAGATGGTTGTCCAGTTCGGCCAGGGTCCCCACCGGATAGACCCGCATCCCCTCGACCAGAGCGGCCTCGGGGGCGTCGGCAATGGGCACGTAGACCTCGCGAATGCCTTTGTCGCGGGCCAGGGAGACCATTGGCAGGATTCCCGTGGTGTGGCGCAGGGTACCGTCGAGCGAAAGCTCCCCCAGGAACAGTTGCTGGGGATCGATGGCAGGAACCCGCTCCACGGCAATCAGGATTCCCTTGGCGATGGGCAAGTCGTCAGCAACAATACTAACCATTTCCGACCCCACGTTTTCGGAGGAGCGGCCCGTGCGAACACCGCGAATAGACGGTTTCGGACGTTGTTCCGTTCTATGTTCACAAACTGATCCGGTGATTGGCCTCATCTGCCCTACACTTGTTGATCATAGCGGCGGATTTGGGTTTGTTCATCCACGCACTACATTCCGCAGGTAAATACGTGGCATTGAAAACTCGTCAGCACTCCATCCCCTACTGCTATCGGTCCGCGATGACAGCACGGGACACCGATGACTTGGCAGCTACTGCAAGCTACCAAGACGTTTTCAAGGTACGATTTTATCTGCGCTCGTCTTTAAGCGATACATCGTCTGGAGATTGCCCGCAGTCCCAAGCAGCAATGCAGCTACTTTCTCATAACTGTTGCCGACAACGGGCTGTACCCCGAAATGTATCGCGTTTCGCGCCTCCCTGACCACGTGTGACCAACCAGCGATCTGCTCTATCTCAGTTCGGCGCGTGTTGGCATCACTGAACACAGGTTGCAGATTGCCCTTGTGATGATCTCTGCACAATTTGCTGATTTTCTCAATGGTATTGAAGAAACTAGCGTTAACACCAGTTATCTCTTGTTCAAACTTAGTATGCTGGGAACCAGGGCCATTGACAACTTTGGAAAGTGCGAGGCCCACCTCGATCCAAGCGCCCTCAACTGCCTTTCCGAGCATGGAGACCGAAGGCTGATAGAGCTCGTGCCTAAAACATCGTACGGCGTCTCGTAGTGCATCTTCGACCTCTGGATGTGCCCCAACCAAGCCAGCTTCTAGCAAAAAGAGGTCGGGATCTGTAAGAGGTTGAGGTTGTTCCTGATGGAGGCTAAAGGCGAGAATCACTTTGATCGGCAAGAATGCATCAAAGCTCCAACTTCCGTTTCTTCCGCTTCCTCCAGGAACGCCTTCAAAATATGGAAGGTGCAAGCTCAAGTTTTCGACCTCGGGTCGTGATAGGAAGTATCCACTGTGTACAAGCGCGTAGACAGCCTCAACTAACGCAAAATGGCAGGATATATAACCTGCCGCTTGCCGTAGTTCCCGTTCGGGGTTGATAGTCTCGTGTACATTCACTACACTGGGCATCGCAAACCCCTGCTGTTGAGCAAATGCCTTAGCAAGTTCCGAAGGTTTATGTGGTCTAATACTATCTAGCCTCTGAAGGTACGCTTTGGCAAGTGTCACCTGCTGACGTGTTACGACTATCTGCCGTCTGATCTCTACTTCTACTTCGGCGGCGTGACGCGCCATTCTTGGTAACCTCCCAGCGGCAATTCTTCGCTCATTCGATCCTCAGTTATTGTGTTTTTCTAGGTGGTGGATTGGTACAAGGAGTTGTGCTCCACCCGTAACACGATGTACCTGCCATCGGCTTAGTTGTGCTCTCGTTCACTGGCTGTTTCCCGCCAACAAAAAAAGGCTATTTCTTGCGCCGTTGTCTCGCTCCGCTGCGCACGACAGGAAGGGCAGTCTCTATCGCCTGAAGAGACTCATCCGTATGCCCATACGTTCCCGAATTCCCTTACTCATCGTTGCCCTTATCGCATAGCCCAAGGTGAGCCAATGAAAAGTGTTGAAGAGCATGTCGTCATCGAAGGA
This sequence comes from bacterium, assembly GCA_030691545.1. Lineage (GTDB taxonomy): Bacteria > Auribacterota > JABMQX01 > JABMQX01 > JABMQX01 > JAUYEE01. Next base: position 3,696 of record JAUYEE010000231.1, read on the forward strand.
TACTCCAGCGTTGAGGAAGGTTGCGCGAGCGCCATTGATGATGTCGTCAAAGACCAGGACGCAGTCACGTCTCCAAAAATCCGGCCCCTGGGCAACCTGGTACCACTTTTCCCCAAAGGCGTCCAGCACTAACTCAGGAATATGTTTCAGCCACAGAGAGCGAGACCCCACATACTCCTGGAGCAGTTCGTTAGCGCTGGTTCTACGAATGTGCTTTTCGATCAGCTTGGCGAATAGAACCCCCTTGTACTGCATTCGTTGTCTGTCCAAATCTATGGGTCTGAACACTACGAGTTCTTGCCCCTCGAAGGTAGCATGGTGGAGGTCCTCTTCCATCTTCAAAGCGTCACCCACAGCGTTGGTAACACGACATCCAGTAGCGCCTACCTGGTCAAGCAATTCCCCGACAGTGAGGCTTGGCGGAACTGAGATCGACTCGCTGGCGCGACCACTGAACGCGCCGAAAATCAGCCGAACGGTCCTCATTTGCTCCCTTCGAAATTGAAGCTAAGGGTAAATGCCGTTGCGTTGCACGCGAGTTGGTTACCCCTGCGCGCCGCCCCGGCGGTCCAAAACTGCCACAATCCACGATTGGATATCAGAATTGTACATTAGGTCGAGTTGAAGGCGTTCTATCGGCTGGGTGTCTTTCGCAGGGCGGCGAAGGTTGAAGTTGTAGCAATGACTCCATCTATCGCCCTTTCAGCTTGCGCTACCCCATACATCTGCCGGGCAGCCATAAGAGTAACGGAGTTCTTTCGACCTTGTCTCGAATCGAATCATCGGCGATTAGCTCTTGCCAAAGTGAAACATGTTCATTGTTGTCCGCGAAGCCGCCTGTCGCGCGCGAGATCGATAAGTCCCGAAGCGTCTCACCTTTGTGATCAAGTCCAAATCTGCCAGCATCTCCTTACCCCGTCCTCTCCGTTCGAAGTACCCACGAGATGCGAATCAACGCAACGCTGGGGTTGCCCAGACGACCAACAACCCACCGTCCGCTTTCGGTGATTGTATCAGACAAGCAAGGCTGCGGCAAGAACTTACTCTGCGTAATATACCGGAGGCCGCTGTCGTAAGTGAGCCGATGGTGAGGAACTGTGACAGATCTGACATAGCGCCTTTGAGGAGAAGCGCTAAACTCAAGCGATATTGCGAGGCGATCGATCTGGACTCCAACGCGTGGCATAAAGTCCCACAACGGTCGTTATTGGAACGCGCGAGGCCTTGACGCTGCACCTCGCTTCCCGGCGTCAAGGTCCACACCACCGCCAGGCCTCTGCAGAAGGAAGATCTGGTTACGCGTGACGGGATGGTCGTCACATCGGCCACGCGTAGCATCCTCGACGCGGCCGAGGCCGGGATGGCGCCGGAGCAGATCGAGATGGCAGTCGCCCAGGCGATAGACCGAGGGCTGGCGACCGCTCAGCAACTCCGGCGGGAAGCGGATGACCGAGGACGGCGGGTAGCTAAGCTGATCGCGGACGTCCTCCAGCAGCTTGACTAGAATTCTGGCGGGACTTCTGAGGGGGCGTAGTAGGAACGGGGTATACCCGACCTAGTTAACGCCGACTTGGTAAAGCTTCAGTTTGGGGGTACGCTGGAAGTCTTTGACATTGCGGGTAACCAGGGTAAGGTTATGGTGCAAGGCGGTGGCAGCGATCAGAAGATCGGGATCGCCGATCAGTTGACCGCTCCTGCGCAGTTCTCCGCGAATTCGGGCGAAGTCTCGCATGATAGCCCGATTTAGAGGAAGCACCTCAACTTCACGCAAGAACTTTTTGAATCCCACTTCAGCCTCTCGGGGGTCTCGACCGTAATAAATCCCTTCGTAGATTTCGCCAAAGGTGATAAGACTAATGGCAACGTTCTCTTCGCTCAGGTTAGTAATAAGGCGAACCGCTTGTGGTTTGCCGGCGAGCCAATCAGCCACCCAATCGCTATCGTTGAGGTAGCTCACTGGTCATCAGGGGGGCGAGAGGAGCGCCTGCGACTTTCGTTGTTATCAGCATCAAGATTGTCGGTGTCCACGATGCCCTTCCAACTTCCAGCAGAGGAGAGGAAGGCT